>JAEDGC010000071.1 GCA_016297695.1 Bacilli bacterium | reverse complement strand
AAAATTTCCTTTTAAATCGTTTTTTAATTTGGTTTGAATAAATTATCAAGTTTTTTAAAAAAGTCGATTATAGAGCAAATTTTAAGGCAAAAAAGCACGCCATACCCTATTTTTTGAATTGTTTTATATGGTGGTTAATAACCCCACTATTCTAAAACCAATAAAAACCCAAAAGTAACCCAAAAAAATCAAAACAAACCCAAAAAAAACTTGTAGAACGAAAATAAATCGAAAAAACCACCAACACAGAAAGTGATGACAAGCAAAAAAAGTTCTTGACAGTCCTCAGAGCCAAAAAATTTTTAAAAAATTTCGCAAAAACACTTGACAATTAAAAATGAGAAGTGTTATAATGGTAGCGTGCAAAGTTAGGACAAGCACAATAGGGGGTGAAAAAATGGGAAACAAAGATATGGAAAAGGAGCTAGTAATGTTAGCTGGTGCAGTAGCGATGTCGATAATGTTAGATGATTTTCGATTAATAGCCAAAACAGTTCAAGAATTGCTAATTAATGGCAAACAAGTAATTGCGATTATGTGTTTAGAAGAACTTTTGGAAAGTAGCAAAAAGGATAGTTCACTAGCACACTTTTTGGACAAGCATAAGCAAGAGTTCAATGCCTTAACAAAAGTAGTGTTAAACGAGTTAGAGAAAGAACTAAGATTGGAGGAAAAAGAAGATGAATAGCATTGAAAAAGCAAATGAAAAAGAATTAGTAGTTTCCATAAAGCAAATTGTTAATGAAAACGAGTATTTAAGGCGAGAAAACAGGGAATTAAATGATCAATTAAATTCAAGACCAGTAAATATTTTTATAGATAAAGATGAGCATTTGTTGTTTATAGAAAATGGGCATCATTTAAAGTTAGAACGAAATTATTATGGTGAAATAATGGGATATTTTCACAGCAAAAATTTAACGAAAACATTTTTTCAAGATGGGAATCCGATTATTCAAATTATGTTGCCACGAAAGAAAATTTATGAATTAATTGAGAAGAATATAATAGAAGGGTAGGGGGAAAAATAATGGATAAATATCAAGAAGCGTTAGATTATGTAAATAAATCTGTATGTACTGCTCTATCTTGTTTAGGAGTAAATGACACTAAAACAAAAGAAAGTTTACATACTCTTCAAGAATTAGTAGATGAATATAGCATTGTAAGATCTAATGCAAATTTAGAAAGTGAAAACAAAAAGTTGAAAAAAGTGCTTAAACTATTAAAAGAAAAAGGATTAGGAGTAGAAGTTATTACCGAAAAATCAATAACAGGAGAATGTTTTGAGCATTTTCATATAACTTTCCAATGTAATTGTTTAGAAACAATAACAAAGGAAGAATATAAATTATTAGAGGAGGTAATTTATGGACCAATGCAATGATAATAGAAACGAAATTATCAAAGAAACAAAAGAATACATTATAAGATCCACAAATATTGATACAGATAAAGATGAAATGAAAGTATTAGATAATATTTGTTTTAGGTTATGGCAATTAGGATTAACAAAAAGAAATTTAGATAAATTAAGAGTTTATGAAGAAGCTGGTGCTAAAAATAGCAATGTTTATAAAGAATTAATAAAAAAATATGGCGATAAGCAATTAATAGTTGCTGTTGAAGAATTAAGTGAATTGCAAAAAGAATTATGCAAAGCATTAAGAGGGAAACCTAATAAAGAAAATATTATTGAAGAATTTGCAGATGTTCTAATTATGCTAGATCAAGTCAAAATATATTTTAAAATTGAAGATGATGAAATAAGAGATATAATAGATCAAAAAATTGAAAGAACAAAAGAGAGGTTATTAAATGGATAAATACTCAAGTGATTATATAAAAGTATGGGAGAAGAAAGAATGGAGGTAGAGTAATGATAATAGTAACAGTAAAACATGTTAATTATAATGGAACATTTAAACCAGTCAAATATTGTTTTAAATCTAATGATGATTTAAAATGTAATGATTACGTTTATTGTGATACTAAATATGGATGTATAAAAGGAATAGTTTGTGATATTTACAAAACTATTGATGAACTAATTGCAGTAAAAGAAGTAGTTGATTTTAGTAATTTAAAAGAATGTTGTAAAATCGAGGTGGAATAATATGTTTGATTCTCAAGAAAAATTATTTAAAACAAGCAAATGTGATAATTGCTATTATTATGAGAAACACAATTTAGGAATGGAAGGAACTGTGGATATCTGTTATGCACAAAATAGGAAAGAATTTTTAGGTGGTGTAATTTTAAATCGAAATTATAAAAATAATATTAAATGTGATAAATATAAAAGTTGTAAACAACATTATAAGGAAATAAATAAAAAACTAAAAATTTATGAAGAATTAGAACAACAATTAGGAATCAATCTAGAGGATTTATTTAAAGAATTGATTGATATAAAAAATAATTTAGGTGAAGTTGATTCTGATATTAACCCAGACTACTTGGCTTATGAAGTAAGTAATGGCATAATTTATGGGAAATTAAGCAAAGAACTAGGTTGTGATTTAGATGTTGTATTTAAAGCATTAAAAGAGGGAATTTGTGTTGAAGATGTTGAATTAGGAATACACGATGATTTTTCAAGACCAAGATTATATTTTAGTGATGATTTTAAATGTTTTAGATTTGAATGTGGTTATGGCTCACATTATGAATATTTAAGTAATTACCAAAAAACTTGGTGGCTTGCTAGTGATAAAAAAGGAGAAAGATAAACAATGAGAAAAAATTATTTTATTACGTTAATTGGTTGTGACGACATAACAAGATTTCAAATGGAATTATCTAACTAAGAGTTAGAACTTGTAAAAAAACTATGTCGAAAATCTGAAGAAACATCTGAATATAGTTGTATGCCTACAATGGAAGTGGAGGAGATTTCAAATGACAATTAATGAAATCATTACAACACTAAAGAAAAGTGGTTGTAACTCAAAGCAACAAGTGATTTGTATGCTTGAAAATATGAGCTGAGATGATTTGTTGGAGCTCCAAAGAGATGTGAAAGAAAGGTTGGTGTTATTATGCGAGAAGTAGAATTTAGAGCTTGGTTGAAAAAACATTTAAAACTTGTAAATGTCAAACGTATTGATTTTGAGGCACAAGAAATTGTGTATGATGAAATTGATTTTGAATACGAAGATGTTATTAGAGAAAAAACAGCGTTATTTAAAGATATTTCGTTGTTAGAGTACACAGGACTTAAAGATAAAAATGGTGTGAAAATATTTGAGGGAGATATTGTTAGATGTGGTTGTGAAATTTGTACCATTGTTTGGGATGAACCATACGTTACATATGCTGTTAATTTCAAAGAAGATGGAAATACAAATTTAGGTGATTTTGAATCTAAATATTTAGAAGTCATCGGTAATATTTACGAAAATAAGGATTTGTTGGGGTGAATTTAAATGATTTACAATAATTTATATTTTATGCCAATGAAAACACAAAACGATGGTATTAGAGCAAGAGTCAATCAAAAAGCAAAAAGAACAAAACCAAAAAGGAAGAGAAAATAATTATGAAAACACTTTGTAAGATAATAGTTTATATATTAACATTATGTTTTTTAGGTTTATGTGTGATTAGTGGAGCATTAATCGAACAAGGGATTAAAGATGATAACGTTGTTCCTTATGCAATAGGTATGGCAATGATAATTTTTGAAATTATTATATCTATTTTATTTATAAACGCAGTAATGAAGGAGTTAGAAGATGAATAAATATCAAGAAGCATTAATTTATTTTTGCAATGGTTGTCATCACGAATACGAAGAAGGAAACTATGGGCAATGCAAAAGAGTAGAAGGTAGATGTGGACATTATAAATCGTTAAAAGAAGCTTGTGATAAAGCTGAAAAGTATGATGAAAAAGAAACACCAAAGAAAGTAAAAGCAGAAATAATGAGTGATTATGTCGAGCATCATTATGTGCAATCTTATGAGATATACGTATGCCCTGTTTGTGGTTTACACTTATCACCAACACAAAATTACTGTGATAGATGTTCTCAAAAACTAGATTGGAGTGATGAAGATGACAAATAAACCAAAATTAAATCAACCTGATGTTGAATCAACTACAACATCACCAATAGGAGAAAGTTTAAATATAAATTTTACTATACCAAGTAAACAATTTGAACAAGTTTTTGAAAAAGATACGAATATTGAAAAGAGAAATCTTACACTTGAAGAAGTCCAAAAAGAGTGGGAAGAGTTGGGGTGGTATTGGCATTATTTTTATAATGAAAATGGTATAGCAAATAAATATCGAATAACAAAATATGTTCCATCACGCAAAAGAGATGGTAGTGGCGACTATCAATTAGAGATTTATTTATGCAATAATACTAAAACATTTAACATTAATTTTAATATGGATATGCAAGAACACCAACTACTAACAAAAACTTTCAAAGCACTTGGTTGGGAGAAGTGATTTTGTGGATTTTAATGGATTTAAAAAAATAGATTTTTATGATGAAAATTATTTAATAAATACTAAAGGAGAAATATATAGTTTATATACTAATAAATTTTTAAAACCAACAAAAAATAAAAGAAATTATTTATATGTAACTCTTAAAGGAAACAAAAAGTTTAAATTGCATAGACTTGTAGCTTTAGTTTTTATTCCTAATGAAAATAATTTACCTGAAATAAATCACAAAGATGGAAACAAACAAAACAATTGTGTTGAAAATTTAGAATGGTGTACAAATGAATATAATAAAAAACACGCTAGTAAATTAGGTTTATTAAAATGTAAAGAAAGTGTTAAATTACAATTTTCAAGGTTAGATGTTACAAAAGAAGAATGTATAAAATTATATAAATTATATTCAATGGAAAAAATAGCAAAAATTTTAAATTGTAGTACAACTACTGTATATAATAGATTAAAAGGAGTGAAATAATGCTTAAAATCAAAGATAGCGTAGATTTAAAAGAGTTAGAAAAGTATGGGTTTAAGAAACATAAAAGAGATGATAAGTATGTTGTTGTAAGCAAATGGGCAATAGAAATAATTTATGGTGAAGATAGTTTAGGTATGGAAACTAATGATTATAGTTTACATTCTTTTCCTATTATTGAACTTTCACAAACTGGATGTGGTTTAAGAATTGATTTGGTTGCTAAATGGGACTATGTTGAAAAAGCTTTAGAAACAATTTATGACTTAATCCAAGCAGGTCTAGTGGAGAAGGTGTAAATAATGGATAAATTACAAGAGTGGAGAATAAGTCAAAAATATAAAAATCAACCTTTACCATATCATCAACAAAGGACTTTAGATTTTTTGAAGAAAAGTTTATTTAAAGAAAAACCAAATAAACCCGTTTCTGAAGAGATGAAATATAATAATTCACAAAACAAAAAATAAAACGCTGAGAAAGGGGTTCGGTAATATGAATGTTAGAAAATTTAAAAGATGTTTGTGTTTGAAATATAATGGCAAGTGGAAAGAAATACTTTATTTTAAAAAGGTAAGAAATGAATATACAGTTGCACTTTCATATTATTCAAATGGTAAAACTTTATGTACTGCAACTTTAATTGATAATAAACCAAAAATAAAAATAAAAACTATAAAAATTAGATGAGGTTCATTAAATGAAATATTTAAAAACTGCACGAAGTAAATATTTAATAATTAAAAAGATATTGGCATTAGATAATAAATATACGAGTGATTATCTGATGAGGTGGCATAAGCAAGATCTATTGGATTATTATAATAAATTGTTGAAAAATATTAATGATAGGAGTAAATAATTTATGACTGTTGTAGAAATTATTAATGAATTAGTAAAAATTAATCCAAATTATAAAAGAGAAGAATTGCATACGTATCCTAAAAGAAAATTAGAAAATATGTTAAAAAGAAATAATAGTTTACGAGAAAAGTTAAAGCGTTGGTATGAGTTGTTAGGTCAGAGTGGTAATAATACAAAAGAATTAGTTAGAAAGGAAATTAAGGAGATGTTAGAAAATGACAAAAGAATTTAATAATTTAGAAGAAATCCAAAAATATTACGATAAAAAAACAAACACATATGTGTTTAAAGAAAACGATGAACACATAGATGTAGTGAAATTTAATTTTAATTTAGAAATTAAATCAAATATTGATGCTTTTGATATTGATGCTTGGAATATCAGTGCTTTTAATATTAATGCTGATAACATTAACGCCAATAATATTAACGCTTGGGATATTATTGCTAATGACATTAACGCCAATAATATTAACGCTCATAATATTAGTTATTATGCAGTTTGTTTTGCTTATTGTAATATTAGATGTAAATCAATTAAAGGAGAAAAAGAAAATCATAAGCATTTTGTTTTAGATGGAGTGTTAGAAGATGGTATTAATAGATTAGAAAAATTAGAAAAAGATTTAAAATATATTTCTGAACAAGATTTTCAAATATACAGATTTCCTAACGGAAGAATTATATTTGGAGTTGATATTACTAATTGCCCTAGTGAACAAGAAAAAGTAAAGAGAATATTGGAAGAGGTGTTAGAAAATGAATGAAACATTAGTTGACAAATTAATAAAATATTATAAAGGAATGTTCGATAAAGATGATGAATGGGCTGGACCATCTGGGGTTGATTTTGAAAGAACAAAGAAAGAAATTGAAGAAAAACTAGAAAAATTAGAAAGTGTTGAAAAAGAGCTTGATAGATTAAAAGAAATAGATGAATTTATAAAAGATGATAAAGTAATCATAAACGTTGATATTAGTGATAATCATTTGCAAGAATCAATAGACAAATTTAAAAAAAATAATGAAGATTTAAAATTAATTGATGAAAATGATAAGTTAAAAAATGCTATAAAATTGTTAAAAGATAACTTAAATATAGGATGCAAAGAAATAAATGGTATGCATTTATTATTTATACAAAAAGAGAAAAATGAAAATGTTTATCATAATTATGTTTTTATTAAAAAGAAAGAATTTGAATTGCTAGAAGAAGTTTTAAAATAA
>JAEDGC010000070.1 GCA_016297695.1 Bacilli bacterium | reverse complement strand
TTTTCTCTTTTTTTATGTTTTAATAATTATTCCCACATCTAGTTTACTACATCTATAAGTATATATTAGTTTTCTTTTTTTTAGCTCATGTTTATAATATTTTAGAAGGAAAAAAATATTATTAACAGCAGTAATATAAAGTTTTTCATCTTCAATAGAAGCATAAGCAAGTTCCATAAATTGTTGAATTTGTAAATCAAAATTTTCAATATCATTATTTTCAATACCATTATTTATATCTTTCATAACAACCTCCATAAGTATTAATTATTATATAATAAATGATAGAAAATGCAATAATAATATTATTGTTCTAAATAATTAAATGTGATATTATATTAATAAGATAAAGAAGGGTGATATGATGGCTGCAAATTTTGAACATTTTAAATATAATGAAGAAAATGGCTTAAGTAATCAAAAAACTGTTTTTAAGGGTAATAATTATCGTATCACTGTTTTAACAGAAAGGCTTTTAAGATTAGAATATAGTGAAGTAGGATTATTTTTTGATGGTCTTACAGAAAATGTAATTAATAGAAAATTTCCTTTACCAGATTTTAAGGTTAACGAAGATGATAAATATTTAGAAATAACTACTAGATATTTTCATTTACAATATCAAAAAGAAAAACCATTTGTTGGCCCTAAATTTGCGCCCGATGCTTATTTAAAAGTTCAATTAAATAATACAGATAAATTATGGTATTTTAATCATCCAGAGGCAAGAAATTTTAAAGGTAAGACAGTTGGATTTTTAGAAGATGATAAAAAAGTAAAAATGGATAAAGGTCTATATTCTACAGATGGATTTGCATCAATAGATGATAGTAAATCCATGATATTTGATAAAGATGGTTTTTTAAATCAAATTGGAGCCGAAAGAATTGATACATATTTATTTATCTATAGAAGAGACTTTGGATTATGTTTAAAGGATTATTTTATGCTTACAGGACGTCCACCTTTAATACCTCGTTATGCTTTAGGTATTTGGTGGCACAGAGATAAAACTTATTCTTTCTCAGACACTAAAAAACTTATAAGTAATTTTAATAAAAATCAAATACCAATATCTGTATTATTATTAGGTCATAAATGGAATACTAAGCCAATAATTGATAATAAAGAAAATTTAGATTTTAAAACAGGTTTTACATTTAATAAAGATTTATTTAATGACCCTTTGGAATTTACTAAGTATATGCATGAACGTGGGATTAGGGTCGGTCTTAATATAAATCCATCTGGAGGAATAAATAGTTATGAAGAATCTTATCCTAAAATTTCTTCAGCATTAAATATTACAGATGGAAGTTCAATTCCTTTTAATGTATTTGATAAAGATTTAATAAAAGCTTATTTTGAATATATAGTAAGTCCATTAAATGAGATAGGTATTGATTTCTATTGGCTAGAAAATGAAAATTTAGATGAACTTAAAGTTTTAAGTAATTACCATTTTAATGATTATAAAAAATATCAAAATAGACGTGGTTTAATAATGTCTAGAGGTAATGGAAATTCAGTTCATAGATACCCAATACATTATTCTGGAGAAACTACTGTAAGCTGGGATACATTAAAATTATTACCATTTTATAACTCTCAAGCAAGTAATATGGGTGTTTCTTGGTGGAGCCATGATGTAGGTGGTTATAAAGATGGAATCGAAGATAATGAATTATATGCAAGGTATGTTCAACTTTCTACTTATTCTCCAATTTTTAGATTTAGTGCTAAATATGGTCATTATTATAAAAGAGAACCTTGGAAATGGGATAGTAATACATTAAATATTGTTAAACATTATTGTTTATTAAGACATCGTTTAATTCCATATTTGTATTCTGCTGCTTATCGTTATTATAAAAATGGTTTACCACTTGTCCAACCATTATATTATGAAGTTCCTGATATATATGATGAACCAGAATATAAGAATGAATATTATTTTGGTAGTGAATTATTTATAGCTCCAATTACGACAAAAAAAGATTTGGTTATGAATAGATCTGTTCAAAGAACATATTTACCTAAAGGAGTTTGGTATGATTTTAAAACTGGTAAGAAATTTCCTGGTGATAAACGTTATGTAACATTCTATACTGATGAAGATTATCCGGTTTATGCTAAAGCGGGTTCAATAATACCACTTGCAATACTTGATAAAAATATTAACGTAACTAATTCTCCTGAATCGATGGAAATTCATGTATTCCCTGGAAAGAGTAATATCTTTAAATTGTATGAAGACGATGGTTATAGTTCTTTATATGAAGATGGTTATTATATTGTAACTACTATTGATTATAATTATTTGGCTAATAATTATACTTTAATAATAAGACCAATTGAAGGAAAATCAGGAATTATTCCAAATACGAGAAATTATAAAGTAAGATTTAGAAATACCAGAGAAGCAGATGATGTAGTAGTTTATGTTGATAAAGAAATAGTTGATTATGAAAGCTATGTTGAAGATAATGACTTTATAGTCGAAGTGTCTAATGTTAAAACAATTTCTCAATTAACTATAAATTGTAAGGGTAAAGATATTGAAATTGATGCTGTACGTTTAATAAATGAAGACATCGATGAGATTATAAGTGACTTAGAAATTGAAACAAGATTAAAAGAAATGATTGCAGCAATTATATTTGATGAAAATTTAGATATAAAGAAAAAACGTATTGCAATAAGAAAATTAAAAAAAGCTGGTTTAAAACCAATATTTATACGTATGTTTATTAAGCTACTAGAATATGCTAGTGAAGTATAGATGGAATTAGCCATCTTTTTTGAATAATTAGTTGAAAAATGCAAAAAAATTTTCTATAATACATTTAAGCGTTGAAAAAAGAGTAGTAATATGGATTCTTTTATAGAGAGTTAGTGGCTGGTGTAAACTAATAAAGATGAATTATGAACTTGCTTTTGGAGTGTTGGAGTGATTTCCTTATAAATCAAATAAGCTAGTAATTCTAGGAAATAAGGTGGTACCACGAGTAATTTCGTCCTTTGGATGATTTTATTCGTGTTTTATTTTTAAAAGGAGGGTTAGAATGTCAAAAACATTTAGTTTGATTTTTTTCTTAATAATTTATATGTTAGTATTTTTAATTACTTATATTATGGATTTAATTAAAATAAAAAAGAAAAAACAAAAAAAGATTGGTGAAATTCAATATTTAGTGTCAAAATTTAAATTAGATATAAATAAACTTAATTATAAAAAAGCATGTTTAGTAATATCATTTTTAAATGCTTTCATTATTTCATCAGTTACTTTGGTAATCTCACTTTTAAAAACCAATATGACATTACAATTAATAGTAGGTTTTGTCCTGTTATTTTCTTTAATATACTCACTCTATGAAATATATGGAAGAATATTAGTAAAAAAAGGTTATGTTTTAAAAAATAAGAAAGTAGGTAAAAAATAATGTATGATCATAAAAAAATAGAAAAAAAATGGCAAGAATATTGGGAAAAGAATAATACATTTAAAGCTATAAATGGTGATAAAAGCAAAGAACCATATTATATCTTAGTAGAGTTTCCTTATCCTAGTGGAGCAGGTCTTCATGTTGGGCATGTAAGAAGTTATACAGCTCAAGATGCTATGGCAAGAATGAAAAGAATGCAAGGATATAATGTTTTATATCCAATGGGTTGGGATGCATTTGGTGCTCCAGCTGAACAATATGCAATAAAAAATCATATTCATCCAAAAGAAGCAGTAAAAGAAAATATAAAAACGTTTAAAGGTCAAATGAAAACTTTAGGATTTTCTTTCGATTGGGATCGTGAGTTTTCAACAACTGATCCAGAATATTATAAATGGACACAATGGCAATTTTTACAATTTTATAAACACAATATGGCTTATAAAGCAACAGTTCCAGTAAATTGGTGTCCAAATTGTAAAACTGTATTATCTAATGAGGATGCTGCAGGTGGAGTTTGTGAAAGATGTAAAACTAATGTAGTTCAAAAAGAAAAGTCACAATGGATGTTAAGAATGAGTGATTATGCTCAAGATTTACTTGATGGATTAGATGATACTAATTTTGCTGAAAAAGTTAAATTAGGTCAAATAAATTGGATTGGCAAAAGTACTGGAGTAGAAGTCGATATTGATATAGTAGGTGGTGGTAAATTTTCTATATTTACTACTTGTATAGAAACTATTTATGGTATAACATTTTTTGTAATTGCTCCGGATGGAAAATTAATTAAAGAATTAATGCCTAGAGTAGAAAATAAAGAAGAGGTTCAAGCTTATATCGATGAAACTTCTAAAAAAAGTGCTATGGATAGAACTGAATTAAATAAAGGAAAAACAGGATGTATTGTTAAGGGACTTAAAGCAATTAATCCGGTAAATAAAAAAGAAGTTCCAATATTTTTAGGTGATTTTGTTTTAGGAGATTATGGAACAGGTGCCGTAATGGCTGTACCAAGTCATGATCAAAGAGATTTTGAATATGCCAAAGCTCATAATTTAGACATGATTCAAGTCATCGATGGAAGAGACGTATCTGATTGTGCTTTTGAAAAACAAGATTATTTAGGTAAAGGATGCAAATTAATAAATTCGGAAGAATTTGATGGTTTGACTGTAGAAGAAGCTAAAAAAGCTATTACTGAAAAATTAGTTGAAAAAAATATAGCTAGGGAAGTAAATAATTATAAAATGCGTGATTGGATTTTCTCACGTCAAAGATTCTGGGGAGAACCAATTCCAATGATTAACTGTCCAAAATGTGGCTGGGTACCAATGGATGAAAGTGATTTACCACTATTATTACCAGATGTAGCTGAATATGAGCCAACTGATAATGGGGAAAGTCCACTTGCGAAGATTACCAATTGGGTAAATTGTAAATGCCCAAAGTGTAACGGGGATGCTAAACGTGAAACAGATACTATGCCTAACTGGGCTGGATCAAGCTGGTATTTCTTAAGATTTATGGATGCACATAATAAAAATGAATTTGCTTCAATGGATTCGATGAAATATTGGCAAAAAGTTAATTGGTATAACGGTGGTATGGAACATACAGCTAGACATTTATTATATGCAAGATTTTGGGTACAATTTTTATACAATATAGGATTAGTTCCAAATAAAGAAATGATTGATGTTAGAGTAAGTCATGGAATGGTATTAGGATCTAATAATGAAAAAATGAGTAAATCAAAAGGTAATGTTATAAATCCAGATGATATCGTAAATGAGTACGGTGCTGATACTTTACGTGTATATGAAATGTTTATGGGAGATTATCAACAAGATGCCCCATGGAGTGTTGAATCTTTAAAAGGTTGTAAAAGATTTATTGATAGAATTATTAGATTAGGTGAAAAACTAAATGATAATACTGGTTTTAAAAATGAAGTTCTTAAAAACAAAACTATAAAAAAAGTAGAAGAAGATTTAACAACATTAAAATATAATACAGCTGTAGCTACTTTAATGATAATGTTAAATGAATATGAAAAATATTCAGATGGAGTAACAAAAGACGAATTTAGATTATTATTGCAGTTATTAAATCCAATGGCTCCTCATATTACAGAAGAATTAAATGAAATTTATAAATTAGGTAATCCGATATGTGAATCAACTTGGCCAACATATGATGAATCCAAAGTTGTTGACAGTAGTGTAAATATTGGAGTTCAAGTAAATGGTAAGGTTCGTGGAACAATCAATATTTCAATTGATGAAAATGAAGATTCTATTAAAGAAAAAGCAATCAATGAT
Organism: Bacilli bacterium; assembly: GCA_016297695.1. GTDB lineage: Bacteria > Bacillota_I > Bacilli_A > RF39 > UBA660 > RUG14121. The sequence goes on along the minus strand of JAEDGC010000070.1, from coordinate 1,368 downwards.
GAAAATGTTAAAAGACATATTGAAGGAAAAGAAATTGTTAAAATAATAGTAATAAAGAATAAAATTGTTAATATTGTTGTTAAGTAAGTCGATTGACTTACTTTTTTCTTTTATCCATGATATAATCTTTTTGATAGTAGGTGATAAATTGAAAAAAAATAAAAAAGAGTTTGGTTTATTAAATTTAATTATAGTTATAATTATAACTTCAATAGTAACTAGTTTAACTACCGGATTAATTATATATAATAATAAGAATGCAAATGATATAAATAATGATACTTCATTAAAAGAATTTGTAGAAGCTTATAAATCAATATTAAATAATTATTATACCGATGTTGATAAAAATAAGTTAATCGATGAAGCAATTAAAGGAATGTTAAACTACTTGGGAGATGACTATACTACATATTTAAACTCTTCTGATACAAGTGAATTGTCTGAAAAACTTGCTGGTAAATATCAGGGTATTGGCGTTGAATTAATTGAAGGTAATAAAATTAATAAAATTTTTGAAGATTCTCCTGCAGAAGAATGTGGTCTACAAGTTGGGGATATTATTGTTAAAGTTAATGATAAAGATGTAAAAACTTATACTGCTAATGAAATAGCAAGTGAAATAAAAAGTATTAAAGATAATAAATTTAGTCTTACTGTTAATCGTGGCGAAGAAGAATTATCTTTTGAGTTAAGTTTAAAGGAGTTAAATATCCCAGCAATTGAAGCAAAAGTTATAGAAAATAATGAGAAAAGAATTGGTTATATTTATATTTCTACTTTTTCAAATACGGTTTATGAGCAATTTAATAATAAATTAAAAGAATTAGAAGAATCTCATATTGATTCATTAATAATTGATGTTAGAAATAATACTGGTGGCTATTTAAAAGCAGCTACTGATATAGCAAGTTTATTTTTAGAAAAGGGTAAGGTAATTTATTCTTTAGATTCTAAAAATAAAAAAGAGACTTATAAAGATGAAACTGCCGAATCAAGAAATTATCAAATAAGCGTACTTATTAATGAATCATCAGCATCAGCATCTGAAATTTTATCTGTAGCATTGAAAGAAAGCTACAATGCAATATTAATTGGTAAAAAAAGTTATGGAAAAGGGAAAGTACAACAAACGGCTTCTCTAGAAGATGGAAGTATGTATAAATATACATCTGCTAAATGGTTAACACCAAATGGTGTATGTATCGATAAAAAAGGAATAAATCCTGATTATGAAATTGATCTTCAAATCAATGAAGAAACAAATGAAGTTGTTGATACACAATTACAAAAAGCCGTAGAATTATTAGGAGAATAGATGAAGTAAAGTAAATGTTGGAAAATTTTAAGAGAAAATACAAGTTATAT
>JAEDGC010000069.1 GCA_016297695.1 Bacilli bacterium | reverse complement strand
GGGTACGTAAGGCCAAGATGTCGTTACACCAGAACACACGTTCGATAATATTTTTTGTTGGGTACGTAAGGCCAAGATGTCGTTACACCAGAACACACGTTCGATAATATTTTTGTTGGGTACGTAAGGCCAAGATGTCGTTACCCCAGAACACACGTTCGATAATATTTTTTGTTGGGTACGTAAGGCCACATATGTTCACCCGGTACGTAAGGCCACACATGTTCACCTGGTATCAGGCCACATTAACAATATTTGTAAACACATAAGCAATATTTGTAATGACTTAGATAATTACTACTGATATGATCAGGTTATCAATTAAAGAAAGTAACACCAAACAAGGTGTACAGGTCAAATATATGAAACGATTAGAAAAACAGTTATTACAAAGGATGGATATATCATTAAAAGCACATTTTAAGATTATTTGAATAAGGAGGAAAGAAAAAAATGAAATCATGTTGGACTTGTAAATACTGTATAAATGATTATTTTGCAACGGGAACATTAGATTGTAATAAAAATGACGAAATGACAGAAAATGAAATTGACGATTATTACACAAATAATGGTGGTGAAAATTGTCCATATTATGAGGAACTTAATATTGATTAGAAAGTGAGGCCTAAACATGAAAAAAGAAACAATATTTTTAAAAAAGAGTTTAAAAAGTGATTATGAATTTTTACAATATTTATTATATACAGATTTTGATTTATCAACTATAAACAGTAAATATGAATATATTTTAGGTGTTTGTAATGATATGACAGTAAAATGGAATGGACATTATAATAAATCAACTACACCTACTCAAAAAAGTATATGTAAAAGGATGATTGATATAATTGATAAAACTTCAGATGAAGCACTTAAAATTATAAAACATAATGTTTTAAAGGAGCGTGATTGATATGACGATTGATGAAGTAATAGAACAGGAAATAAAACAAGTTGAAATGTACAGATGTGAATATGAGTGCGATTGTGATTATTATGGCCAAGATTTTATAGATGATTATTATGATGAATTAGATTATATTAAAAAAATGCGTGAACACGAACAGCTTGCAGAGTGGTTGGAAGAATTGAAAGTTTATCAACAACATGAAATTATATGCAACAATGGCTATAACGCAGGATATAAAAAGGCTATTGATGATTTTGAAAGAATTATGTGTGAGGAATTAAAAGATTATATAGACCACAAAGACTATATGTGCGTAGGTTTTAGTTTGCATAAATTTACTAGAGATTTAGCAAAACAGTTAAAGGCAGGTGGAGATAATGAAAGAAATGGTAACAAGTGATATAATTACAAACCTTAAAAGAGAAAATGAAGTATTAAAAAATAGATGTAAAGCACTATCAAATGGGACATTATGTATGTTTTGTAATTTGGATTGCAAACATAAGACACAGTTAAAGGCAGGTGGAACAAAATGAAATTAACAACACTAGCAAAGTTACAATCTGGAGTAAAAAGAATAAATACTCAGTTAAGAGCATTAGAAAAAGAAGGAATAGCAACTTCATCGAACTGGTACAATTGGATAAAAAGACAAGAATTTAGTACAGTAAATGTAATAGGCAGAACTAGAAATCTAACAGAACAGGGAAAAGAAAATCTTAAACAGGGTAAAGAATTAACTTCTAATGATTATCAATTTAAGTTACGTACAGATATTACGAAAATGACACCACGTGAAATACGTAAATTAAAAGATATAATCTCTTTTACCAAAACAGCAAAAACTTATACTATTAAAGGAACAAAAGAAAAAATAATAAAACAGTATGAAAATTATAATAAATATACTAAAATTAATGGTTTTGATACTTTATCATTTGAAGACTTTAATAGTATTTGGAAAAATGAAAAATTTAAACTTGCTGTAAAAAAATTTGGATATTCAAATACAACTGAATATATTGATTATGCACAAAGTAAAGGTTTATCATTTGAAGAAGCACTGGAAACATTATTTGACGAAAATGGTTCATTAATAGAAACAATATCAAAAGCTTATCAACGTTTATCAGATGAAGATTTTAAAGAAATGTATAATACAGATGTTAATAACGATGATGAATTTATTAATATAGGTTATCAGTAAAGGAGCATTAATAATGGATATATATGAAGGATATAAGGTAAAAAAGCATACTGAAAAAATCAATATATCCAATGAGATTGTTTATAGATCAAAAAAACGTACTTTTATTAAAGACTTTATATGTCTTGATACAGAAACAAGCCACCAATGTATTTACAATACAGATGGTAGTCTTGATAAAGAAAAAAGTAAGACTTGGATTTATCAATGGGCATTATGTAATGAAAATGATATTGTGTATGGACGTTATCCGTCGGATATTGTATATGTATATCAGAAATTAATTGATCAGTTAGAATTATCAAAGTTTTGTACACTTATTACCTATATACATAATGCTAGTTATGATTTATCATATCTTCTCCCATTTTTTATTAAAGCTTGGGGTATACCTAAAATAATTTCCATTGAAAAGCACCATATTATATCTGCTGCATTTGAAGAAGTAGGTTTACAATTTAGATGCAGCTATAAATTATCTAATAAAAGTCTTGCTAAATGGTCAAATGATTATAATACATTACATAAAAAATTGGAAGGTTATGTTGATTATAACAAGGTATATTATCCGTCTGAACCATTAGATAATAAAAATTGGATGTATCAATTTAATGATGTTATTGTATTGCGTGAGTGTTTACTTGCTCAAATGTCTGCTTTTAATCATCATACAAATAATATACCTTTAACAAGCACTGGATATATTAGAGAAAAAGTATATAAATCTTATCAATTATACAATGATAATAATTATGGTAGAGCAAGAAGTGAATTTAGAGAAAATGAAATTGATAAAACTTTATATACTAATATGAGAAGTGAACAAGCTGGGGGTATTACTCATGGTAACCGTCACATTGTAAACAAGACTATACGTACTGATAATAAACATTTTATAAAGCATAGAGATTTTGAAAGTCATTATCCTACGCAAGAAATTATACATACGTACCCAGTCGGTAAATGGTATATATGGTTTGATGGACTAACACAAAAACAACCTACTGTAAATACGATAATGGGTTTATCTAAAAAAAATTGCTTATTGATTAAATGTATTATTAAAAATCTTGAATTAAAAGATAAAAAAGATGCATTACCATTTGCCCAATATAGTAAATTTAATATAGAATGTAAAAAAGGTACTAAATTTACTGTTGATAATGGTAGAATACTATCTATGCAAGGTACTACAGTTGTAACATTAACTGATATAGACTTTTTTATCCTGTATAAACAATACAATTTTAAAATTAAATTTATTAAAATTTATACTTCTAAACGTGGAACATTACCTGTATGGCTAACTGATGTAATTAAACAATTGTATGCTGATAAAACCAATTATAAAAGAAAAGTAAAAGATATTGAAAATACAAAAGGAATATGTGAAGAACTTTATCAAGCAAAAATTGAATTACTAATTGTAAAAGCCTTATTAAATGCTATTTATGGAATGTCGGCCAGTGATTTAGTGAGAGAAGAATATAGTATTGATGCTATAGGAAATTGGAGTATAAAGGAAGATACTAAAAAAACTGACAAATATATAGAAAAAGAGTTACATAAATATTATAAAGGTTTCAAAAATTGTATGCGATTGGAATGGGGGTTATGGTGTACTTCTTGGGCAAGATATGAATTATATACAGAATACTGGAATATCACTACAGGATTTAATGGAAAATGTGAAAAAGGTTTTTTTCTGTATGCTGATACTGATAGTATCTTTTATATTAGTAATGATAGTCTTGAAAAAGAAATGGAATTAAACAATGCAAGGAAGAAAAAAGAAAGTCTTGAAAATGGATGGTATACAATTTTAAATGATGGAAGTAAACATACATTTAATGCGTTTGATGATGAAAATGATGATATACAAGCATTTAGATTTACTCATGCTAAATGTTATGCATTAGAATTAGGAAAAGAACACACATTACAATGTACAATTGCAGGTGTACCAGAACGTATACTAACAAAAGATGGTAAATGGTACACAAGGCATGAAGAATTAAAAAATATAAACAATCTCAATGATGATATGATTTTTGAAAAATGTGGTGGTACATCATGTACTTATATTAATCATGAAATTGAAAAGATAAATATTAATGGTCATATAGTAGAAACGGCTGGAGGTGGTATAATAAGAAAAACAACAAAATCAGTATCAGTATTGAAAGTATTTGATTGTTAAATGTAAATTATAATAAGAAAGAGGGTATATATAATGGACTGGAATTTAAAAGAATTAGAAAAAATATGGAAAAAGTTAAAAGTTCCAAAAAAGTATCATCATATGGTTATTGATTTTGAAACATTACTAAATCACGATATTAATATGTGTTTATCCATTAGAGAAGATGCAGGAAAGACTACTAATACTTTATTAAAAGCTCTTTGTATGTGGTGGTATAGAAACGAAAATTTACATATTATTTATCAAAGAAACGATAAAACACAAATTGCAAGGGGCAATGTTGAAACACTTTTTGATACAATAAAAGCATTTGGTTATATTGAATTATTAACAGATGGAAAATACAACGATATTATTTATAAATATCAAACACATAAATTTTATATGGCAAAAACATATAAAATAGAAGAAGAAGTAGTTACTGAAATTTCTAATGATTATTTTTGTCAAGTAATATGTCTTGAAAATTATATTAATTATAAATCAAGTATTAATGATCCTGTAGCCGATATTATAATACATGATGAATTTATGGATACACAAAGAGCCACAAATAGACAAATGATTGAACTTATGAATAATATATCAACCTTTATACGTCCTATGGATAGAAAAGATTGTAAGGGCAATCCTTTAGGTCATGTAATTATGTTAGGTAATAATACAAACAAATATTCATTTTGGTTTGAAGAATTTTGTATTGAACAAGATATAAATAATCTTAAATTTGGTAGTTATATTGACAGAACAACAGAACATGGTACTACTTTTTCTTGTATATTACTTGCACAAAGTGAAGAATTAAAAGATATTAAACAAAGAAAAAAGATACACTTTTTTGGTTTTAATACTCCAAAAATGAATGCTTTTAATGGTATACAAGAATGGCAAAGTGAAAGTCACCCTCATTTATTATATGATGAACAAATAAATGATAGCATAATATGTAACAGAGATATATTTGTATTTCATAGAGGTAGATATATACGATTAGATATATATAAAAATCAAGATATTGGATATTTTATATTTGCACATTACAATAAAAAACCACAAAAAGCAAAAGTAATTTTTACACTTAACCCTGTAGAACAAAACCATGTGTATGGTTTTGGTCAATTTACTAACAATCAACATTTTTCTTATGGATGTAAAAAGATAATAAACCTTATTAAAGGTTATAATATTTATTTTGCTAGTAATTCCGTAGGCGATTTATTCCAAAATTATTGCATGGAAATGGTAAGAAACAAAAATTACTTATAATAAATAAAGCCTGTACTTTATATTAAGTACAGGCTCTTTTATTATTCTCTTTTATCACGATCTAAAAGCATATCAATTTTATTACATAGTTTATTAATACTATCTGTATTTTCCTTGCTTGTTTCTGTCATATGTTTAAACATACAGATACACATAACGATAGGAAACGCACATTGACCTACTAATTGCATGATACTTTCAATTGTCATAAATAAACCCCCCTTTCAAGTGCGTTTTTAATTTGTTCTTTTTGATTTGTCTTTATGTTTCCCAAACTCATTATATCAACATTTTCACAAATTGTAAAACCTGTATCTTTTAAATCCAAAAGTTTGTACTGAGAATTAAGAAGTCCACCTTTTCTATTCCAGAAATTTGTAGCCAAGTTTCGTGTTGGTCTATGGATTAAAAGATAAGGTTTTCTTATTCCCATAAAACACCCACTTGCATTGTAATTGTTTGACTGTGCAAACTTTTGACTGTTCATTGACTGTGCTAAATTTGCAGCACCACCAACAGCTGGAAGAGGGTTTTTTGTTGAAATAGAAGTTGCTATATTTCCAGCTGTTTGTAACATACCGCTAACAATGGTTGAATAGTCCGCACCCGTTAATGGCATATGTACGCAACAACTTCCGTTGTAAACACCAACTATTGATGTGTTAGACGAGTTTGGAACAATAGAGCTTGACAAGAATGCTATACAACTTCCGTCGATTACATTGAAACGGTACTTTAATGTAAGATAATTATTCGCCACATAATTTGGGTTAAGGTCTACAAAACCAATGAAAGGCAAGTATAGTTTGTATTCTGTTTGGTAGTCCTCAAAACCATCGTAACAAGAATCAACTTTTATTGTACCACAGTTTATAGTTACATAATCGCTTGTGACCGGACGTGCCAAATTATTGATAATGTAACCACCAATTTGTATGTTTTCCGTTGTTCCGGTCGTTGGCATAACGGGTATAATGTGGCAATCAATCACAAAGTCTTTCAAGTTACCACGAACTAAATCTACTACACTATATTGCAATTTTTCAATTGTATTATTTATTTTTTCTAACACATCTGTACCCTCATAAGGTGTCGGTGTAGTTGTATGATATAGTTGGGATGCGAAACCACTCAAATTTGTTTCACTTATTCTGTACACATTATACATACCACTTGTGCTTATACCGAGTGATGGTGTATCTGGTTCTGTAATAGAGTCAAATTTCCTTTTTACAATATCCCCGGACCCGCCAAAGGGAATTGACGGAATGCCATTTGTTGGGTCTGATTCAGGTGTCTTTTCAATTGTAAAAGTACCGAGAATATTCTTGATTTTTGTATCGTTAAAAACGATTGTGTACATTCTGACTGAACTTTCATCAATTGCAATAGAATGATATCCGAAAAATATTCCATCCCTCAACCACGAAAATTGCATAGGATATGCACCATTGATTGTAACGGGGAGACCTAATGAATAGTATCTATCGGCCTTCATTGTTTTATAATCAGAGTCATAAGTGGATGGTGAAGAAAAATAGATATCATTTATTCCGCTTGTATTTCCATAGTACCACCCAAAATATTTTTCAAAAGGTACTTTTGCTATATTGTCATATTCTGTAATTGTATTGAACCAAAGACCATTGGCTTGTAACCATTCGGCAACAATAGTTGCATCAATTGAATTGTTGACAGAACAAGTAAACATTGTATAATCAATTTCAGACACAACTGTTGTTTTACTTTTTACATCATATAATGTTGCATCATTGCCCTGTGTCATTTGCACAACGTTCGGTTTTGTCATGATTAAGTTACCAATGTCAACACTTGTAACATTTCCGACACTTGAACCATAACTTGCTTTTTGTTCTTCTTTGCTTTTCCAATCTTCTATTGTTCCGTTTCCGTCAC
>JAEDGC010000068.1 GCA_016297695.1 Bacilli bacterium | reverse complement strand
AAATTACTAATTATTATTTTATAAAAATAGGACAAAATCACTAATTAGTCACAATATCCTAACACAAAATCATCATTCATTCTATATTTGTATTTAGTTAAAAATTTATCTATATTCGGTATATCGTTATCTTCATTATCTAAAAAGTGTCTTTTTACTTTACTTTCACCTATATGTTTTGATATATCAGGCGCAATTGATCCAATTAATAATTTATTATTATCTCTTTTTATAACTTTATTTATTTCATTTGTAACAGCCATATGTATAACTGAAGATGCCATGTTATCACCATCCATAATAATTATATCACAAATTTCAGTTATTCATTTAATCTATTCATTTCTTTTTCTAAATCATTATATGGTCCACAATTAAATATTACTTTCTCTACTTTAAAATTCTCCACTAAATTTATTGATCCCCCCATATGATCATAATCTCCATGTGGAGAGTAACGTTTATGCACACGAACGAAAAACTCTTTATTTACAAAGAAAAAAGAACTATCAAATTGATAATTCTTAAATTCAAACTTTATTATATTAATGTATTTTCATCTATTAGTGGAACAATATCTATTGCCGGTTCTTCATAAGGATGTACTTTTCTTAATTCACTAATTATATATTTTGCTTTGTTAACGTCACATACAAATTCCAATTTATCTTCTTCAACTATTTCTAATTTATTACTTTCACCAATATAAGGTTTAGCATTGCTGCTTGGCATAAATGTTCCAATAGATTTAACTGATGTCGTGCAATATTCATATTCTCCTATTATACAAGCACCAGCTTTACAAACTGCATTTCTTACATCTTCTGTATTTTCACAAGGTACTGTAACAAAAATTTTTACTCTATTTATTTGAATATTCATATTATTTCAGCTCCTATTAAAATTATATCACATCTTTTTATCAATCAGTTGATTTTTATTCTCCTTTTCTAATTCTTTTAAACTTCTATTTGGCGTTGGTAAATTCTCAGGCATTATTCCTCCCAATCTTTTAATACTATCTCTTACTTCTTTACCTACTTCATAATGAACAGAATTTGCAGTATATTCATTATCTACATTATCTCTTTTTAATTTAGCATCCGTCTGGGCAATTCTAAATATATTATCTGCAAGTTCTTCACTACCCATATTATCAAGTATATCTTCTCTATATCTTAGTTTCTTTCTTTTAAAAATATCATCCGCTGTTTCGCCATTATAAAGTCCTTTATATCCTGCATTGTGAAATCTAGCTAAATCTTTTACTCCACTTTTAAATGCTGTTTTATTTAAATTATAATTACCTTTTCTTGCTTGATTTCTTCTATATAATCTTTTTTCATCTTCTGTTAGTTCATTATACTCTTTTTCAAATAGTTCTTGTTTTCTTGTTTGAATAGCAAAGTATGTTTGTGCAAGTGCAATTATTTCCTTTTTAGGATTACCATTCATTACAATTAAATAACATGCGTATCTAGATAATTTGTAATCTACAACATTTCTTCTTGCACCTTTTGCTAATTTTATCATTTTGCGTTGCAACGCAAAATGATCATATACATTGTATTTGCTTTCTTTGCAGGCAACTTTAGCTCTCTCAATCAAATCATTTATACTTCGCCATTGATGGTACCCTAACACATTTTGTAATTCTCTAGCCAACCAATATTCATTACCTTCTTCATCTATATGCTTTATATCCTCAAATATTTTTTCTGTATACTCTTTTATTTCATTCATTGTCATACTCCTTTCTATGGTACACATGTTTCAATTTGTAATTTATTATTTTTAAATTTAAACATAATACTACCATCTTGATCTGTTATATATATTTTTGAATTATTTAAATTATCTAATACATTATCATTCGGATGTCCGTATCTATTATTTTTCCAACACTTATAACTGAATATTTTGGGTTAATCTCATCTATAAAAATTTTACTAGAGCTTGTCTTACTTCCATGATGTCCTACTTTTAAAACATCAATATCTTTAAGATTATATTTATCAATTAAATCTTCTTCAACTTCTATTCCAGCATCTCCCATAAATAAAAATTTATGATTATTTAATTCAGTATAAATAACTGATGAATTATTATTTTCATTATCATATTCTTTTGTGTTTAAAAATTGTAATTTATACTTATCTATATTTAATTCTTTAATACACGAATAATACTTCATATTTTTATTATCTAATATTTTGATTAATTCTTTTTCTAAATCATTGTATCCACCACAGTTAAATATAACTTTATCTACTTTAATATTTTTAACTAAGTTTATTGCTTCTCACATATGATCATAATCTCCATGTGGCAAGTATCGTTTATGCACACTATTATAAATCCTTTGTTTTTAAAGAAAAAGAACTATCAAATTGATAATTCTTACATTTTTTGTATTTTCTTATCAGTTATTACCAATGATTCATCATTTGTAAGTTTATATACATTATATTTATTTTGTTTTACCAATTCATTGTATAATTCTTCTCTTTTTGGAGGATTAAATTCTTCTGCTTCACAATGAGGAATAATTATCCCGTCAAATAAACCTAATGCATCAAAGTTATCTAGATTACAATAATTATCATCTAGCGAAAGTAAATGTTCTATATTTTTCGTAACTATATGAGCTCCACAAGAACCTCCAATATAAATTATCCCATTTTTTATATAATTGCTTATGTGTTTATCGAATCCAGAATCTTTAATCTTCTTTAATGTTGCAAATGTATTTCCACCACTTATATATAATAAATCAATATCTAAATTTATAAATCTATCTACATTTTCTTCATCAAATACATATATATTTTCTTTGTTTATAAAACCATCATCATATAATCTATTGTAGTACTTATCAGAATATATTTTTTCTCTTGTTGCTTTCTCATTTGGAATAAATAAAACCTTACATTTATCTAAATCTTTATCTATATTGCTCAAAATAGTATTTTTAGAATTATCATTAATAAAGTCACATGAGCTAAGAATCACTTTCATTTCAATCACATCCTATATACATTATATCACACCAATTCATATTCTCTAGCAATTATCCTTTCATCAGAACAATATTTTATTATATACTTATTATCTTGTTTACAAATAATTATTCCTATAGTTTTATCTTGTTTAAGATTTCTTAAATTTTCATCTATATAATTCATATAAACTTGTATTTGACCAATATGTTCTTTCTTAAGTTTTGTTACCTTTAATTCTACTACAACATAGCAATTAAATTCTATATTAAAAAGAAGTAAATCAATATAATTGTATCTATCGCCTAGATTAATTTTATATTCACTATCTATAAAACTAAAATCATTTCCTAACTCTTTCATGAATGAAGATATATCTTCAAGTATTAGTCTTTGTAATACTTTTTCTGATATTTCATTATAATTATTGCTATTCTTGATTAATATAGGATTTTTAACATAATCAATTATAGTTGATTCATTTTTATCACTTAATTTGTTTTTTGAATATTCTGGCAACCTTTCATATTCATTAGATTTTATTTTAATTCTTAACTGTCTAATTGATAAATTTTGTTCTTCTATAATTTTTATATAATATCTAACTTTATTTAAATCATCATACGGTAATAATTCCACATAATGACTATATGATAAATTTGGCGACACTGTCGCCATTTTCTCTATTAAACAATAAAATTTTCTCATTTTGTTTAATGATGACACATCATACCTAATATTTAAATCATTTGTTAATTTCATTGAATATTCTTTTATTATTCTTTCACCATAATTTTTACCTGCTTCTAATAATAACTTACCAACATTGTAATATGTTGTTAAATCATTTTTATTTACTGAATAATTTTTAACTTTTCTATTTATTTCATTATTTATTAATTCATTTTTTATCTCATTATAATAATTCATACTACCCCTTTCTATGGTGTACAAGTTTCTATCTTTAATTCTTCTTTATTAATCTTAAACATGATACTTCCATCTTGATCCGTTCTATAAATAATCGAATTTTCTAAATTATATAAAACATTATCATTCGGATGACCATATCTGTTATTTATACCTACACTAATAATCGAATATTTAGGGTTAATTTCATCTATAAATTCTTTACTTGAACTTGTCTTACTACCATGATGACCTACTTTTAACACATCAATATCTTTAAGATTATATTTATCAATTAAATCTTCTTCCACTTCTACTCCTGCATCACCCATAAATAAAAATTTATAATTATTTAATTCTGTATAAATAACTGATGAATTATCATTTTCATTACCATAATCTTTATTATTTAGAAAATATAATTTATTATTATCAATATTTAGTTTTTTAATACATGAATAATATTTAATTTTCTTTTTATCTAAAACTTTTATTAAATCTTGTTCTAAATCATTAAACTCACCACAATTAAAAATTACTTTCTCTACTCTGAAATTATTAACTAAATTAATTGCTTCGCCCATATGGTCGTAGTCACCATGTGTTATTATTAATTTATTAATTTTAGTTATACCTTTACTTTTTAAAAATAAAATTATATTAGTTATTTTTCTATAATTTCCATTTCTTCTTTGCCACTTTTCTTTTTTTAAATTTAATGTACCACCAGTATCAATCATAATAATTTCTTTTTGATATGGTGTAATCATTATTGAAGAATCTCCTTGAGAAACATCTAAATAATATACGTAACTATTACTATCTAATAGAAATATAAATTTATTTATTAAAATTATAAAAATCAAAGTTAATATAAATAATTTATTTTTATTTTTTGAATATACCCATATAATTAAATAATATATAATAACAAAAAGGATATTTAATTTACCTGTTGTAATGATCAATGCATATTTTTCTAAAAATAAATTAAAATTTTCTAAAATAAAAATAACAACACTTAATATTGGTTCTATAAATGGCATAATAAAGGTTAAAAGTAATAATGGATACAAAACAATTGAAACAAAAGGTACTATTAAAATATTATTTAAAATCGAAAATATATTAAATTCAAAATTATTTAATAATGATATCGGTAAAGATAATAAAAAGGAATATATAGATATATTTATCATATTTTGTGGCTTTAATAAAAAGAGTCCATAAGTTATTATAAATGAATATTGAAATCCTATATCAAAAATAATAAAAGGATTTAATATTATTAGTATAAAAGCTGTAAATAATAATAATTTATTATTACTTATATCTTTTACTATTGGAATACTTTTTAAAGTATAAAAAATAGTTACTCTAAGTACTGAAGGAGTAAACATAACTAAAAAGCTGTAAATATATAGAAAGATAATTATAAAAAAATTATTAAATTTCATTTTTTTTAAAATTAAAACTAACATAGATATATGCATTCCAGATATAGCAAATAAATGGGTAATATTATTTACTTTAAAAGCATCATACACGTTTTTTTCAAGATAATCCTTATTACCTAAAATAAAAGTATAAAAATATTCTTTATTCTTTTTTGTAGTAATTATTTTAATTAATTTATTTTTTAAATTATAAAAAATATTATTAGTTTTTTTAAAATTTAATTTATTTGTATTCATGATAAGATATATTTTTTTAGATTTTAAATATTTTTTATAATTAAAATTATTAAATATAGTATTTTTACTTGGATATTCAAAGTTACCAATAAGTTTAATAGATGCTCCGATTGATAATTTATCATTTAATGTTAATTTTTCTTTTTTTGATTTTATATAATAATTAGCTATTATTCTTTCTTTACCTTTTACTTGTAATGTTAATTTATCTCCATCAATTTTATAGTATTCTATAATTCCTTTAAATTCTTTTGTATTTATATCTAAAACCGATTTCTTACTATAATTTAAATAAATATAAAAAGCTGATATAATTATTAATAAAATATAAAAATAATTAGATTGTAATATTTGATTTAATTTTTTCAAATAAAGCTTCTCCTATGCCTGAGACATTTTTTATTTCATCGATTGTCTTAAATTTTCCATTATTATTTCGATATTCTATAATAGCATTTGCTTTGGATTCTCCAATACTATTTAAAGTCATTAATTCTTCTTTAGTTGCTGTATTTATAGAAATAAGACCATTATCTTTGGTATCCTTACTTGTTTGATCATTATTAGAATTATTATTACTACTATTATTACTATTATTGTTATTATTTTCATTTAAAATAATTGAGGCATTACTCTCGTTACATTCATTAATAATAACTTTATCACATATACATTCATTATTTTCTTCAGTTATATTTTTACTTAATAATTCATTTTTGGTAAAAATTTTAACAACCATTTGATCGCTTAACCTTTTACTAAGATTTATATTACTTGTATCTGCAGTTTTTTTTAGTCCGCCAGCAATATTTATCAAATCTGAAACATTGCTATTATTATCCATTTCATAAACTCCTGGTTTTTTAACTGCACCTTTAATATCAACTTTAATTTTAAATTCTTCATTTTCTTCATTATTATTACTTATATCATTTAAAACTTCTTTTGTCTCAATTATGCTTTTACTATTTTTATGGTTTTTATAATCTCTATAAATTAATGTAATTATTCCTGTTACAAGAAAAATAAGAATACATAAACAAATGATATTAAAATAATAATCTAATAAATCTTTTAACTTATTCATAATTCACCCCCTCTACTAGTTATATTACCGATAAATAGTCAATTTCCTTTTTTTTCATAAAAAAATATGATTTTTTATCATTTTTTTATTTTTAAATTAGTTCATATTCTTTAGCTAATAATCTTTTATCACTGCAATATTCCATAATAAATTTATTATTTTTTCTTACAATAATGATTCCAATTGTTTTATCTTGATTTACTGTTTTTAGATTTTTATCTATATAATTCATATATGTTTGTATTTGTCCTATATGTTCTTTTTTTAGTTCTGTTATTTTTAATTCTACTACCACAAAGCAATTATAAATATAATTAAATAAAAGTAAATCAATATAGTTGTATCTATCTCCTAATTTAATTTTATATTCATTTTTAATAAAGGTAAAACCTGTTCCTAATTCTTCTAAAAAAGATGGAATATCTTCTAAAATTAAATTTTGTAGTACTTTTTCACTTATAACTTCATAATTGACTTTATTTTTAATCAATATTGGTTCCTTAACCATATCTATTACTTCTAAATTATTTTTATCTTCTGTTTTTTGTAATTTTAATTTATTTTTTTCATCTAATCTTTCATATTCTTTATTTTTAATCTTTGTTCTTAGTTCTCTAACTGATAAATTATTTTGCTCCGCTATTTTAATATAATAATTTATTTTATTTATATCATTACAAGATAAAAGTTCAATATAGTGACTCCAAGATAAAAGGGTCGACATTGTCGACCCTTTTTGAATCAACAAATAAAATTGACGCATTCTTTTTAAATTTTTTTCAGAATAATTATAATTCAATTCAAATGTAAGTTTTTTAGAATATTCTTTAATCAAGCCATCACCGTATTTAGCTCTTTTTTCTCCTCCTTGTGCTTCTATAAGTAATTTAC
>JAEDGC010000067.1 GCA_016297695.1 Bacilli bacterium | reverse complement strand
TTAAAACTAAGTTATTTTTACATATTTTTTGTTTCACATCATTGACTAATATTCACTTTAATATCCTCTTTTTTTATAGAAGTCATACAATTCTTTAAATCTATTAAAATGAATGACTTCTCTTTGTCTCAAAAATAAAAGTGGTGCTATTACATCTTCATCAGTAGCCAAATCAATTAAATGCTCATAACTAATTCTAGCTTTTTGTTCAGCAGCCATATCTTCAGATAAATCAACAATTGGATCACCTGTTGATGCTATATAACTTGCAGTAAAATCTACTCCATTAGCATTAGCTGGGAATATTCCTTTACCATGTTCTACATATGTTGGGCCAAGACCTGCATCTTCTAATTCTTTTAAGGTTGCATCTTTAGTAAGTTGAGACACAATTGTACCAATCATTTCACAATGGCCAAGTTCTTCTGTTGCAATATCATTAAGTAAAGCTTTACCCCTTTCATCAGGCATTGTAAATTTTTGAGAAAAATACCTTAAAGCTGCAGCAAGTTCACCAGCGCTTCCTCCTAAAGCAGTTATAATATATTTAGCCATTTTTAAGTCTTTTTTCTTTATATTTACTGGAAAGTTTGTATGTTTTACATAACTATACATACATATCACCTCCAATTTTATCCCATGGCCATGGATTTTTAATCCATTCGTAATTTTCATACTTAGCTTGCATCATTGTAATTGGACCATATTTAGAAGCATATTCTTTTTTTAATTTTTTGTATTCTTCTATATATTTTTTAAACATTTCTAATGCTTCTTTATCTTCTGGATAAACATCTAAATATAAATTCATATCATTAAAAGCAAAATTATAAGCCATCAATTTATTTAATAAAGCATCTTTTTCATTAGTAGCTTTTATTTCATTTACTTTATAATTTTTATATGGTTTATATTCATTTACAAACATATTTCCTTTTATAAAGCCTTCATCAACACTATAATATTTTGAATTAATAAAATTATCTTGATAATCATATTTTTTAAAATTATCAAAAGAATTTTTTTCTAAAAATGTTAAATAATCAATATTAATTTCATTTCCATCAAAAAACATCATAATACCTCCTAAGGTATAGTATGATAGTATAAAAAAATGAATAATTTTTTCGCCTATAAAATAAAAGAAAATATTATATCAATTATAAATAAAGTCAAGATAAAATTTGTAATAATTTTAGGAATTTTATTGACAAATCTTTTGATTTTAGGAAGTATTATATAAATAGAAATTAATGACATTATTCCCCAAATCAAAGATATTTCTAAAGCCATATAATGACCTATATGAAAATATAAATCATCATAATTCCAATAAATTTTATGTTGGGTAAATTCAATTATATATCCGCTTAATCCTTCTAAAAGTGTCAAAACTATAGTAATTGTAAAAAAATACATAATTTTTTCTTTAAAATGATTCCAGCGCTTTTTTCTTAGTAAAATATAAACAAGAATCATTATCAAGATTGAAATACCATATACAATTGTCCAAGGGCCATATAAAACACTACTATTATAGTTTTTATTTTGTATAAACATTGCAAATGTTTCAAAGAAATAACCAAAAATTGCATATATAAAAAATAAATTTAAATAAAAATACATAATATTCACCTTATTATTAATTTGCTATTTTATTTTATAAAAATACTAATAATTTAAATTTACAATAAATATAATTTTATGATAGAATTATTTTAGAAAGATAGGTTTTGTTATGAAAAATAGATATATTCCACTTAAAAATTATTTTATAGCTTTTTTTACCGTTGTAATTATTTTATTTTTATCTTTATATTTTTATAAATGGTATAAAGTTTATCAAGAAGAACAAATTAGACAATCATATTTATTAAAAA
Source organism: Bacilli bacterium (assembly GCA_016297695.1). Taxonomy (GTDB): domain Bacteria; phylum Bacillota_I; class Bacilli_A; order RF39; family UBA660; genus RUG14121. The sequence goes on along the minus strand of JAEDGC010000067.1, from coordinate 6,014 downwards.
CTAATACTATCAGTATGCAAATTTCTAATTTAGATGATTTAAATACTATTTTATCTGAGACTCCTAATGATTATTTTATTTATATAAGTTATACGCATGATACTAATGTTTATAATTTAGAAAAAAAGTTAAAAAAAGTTATTGATGATTATGGAATTAATGACGTTATGTACTATATTGATATTACTAAATTAAAGAAAGATAAAAATTATCTTGATACTTTAAATAAAAAACTAAATACTACGGAAATTACTGCTACTCCAGCAATAATTTATGTAAAAGATAATCAAATAAAAGATATAATTCAAGATAATAAAAAATTTATATCAGCTAATGATTTAGAAAATGTGTTAAAAAATAATGGCATGGAAAAATTAAGTCAGTAATGACTTTTTTTTATTTTGTGATAAAATATCTATTGAGGGATTTAATATGATTAATGTAGTTTTATTTGAACCAGAAATACCTGGTAATACAGGAAATATTATGAGAAAATGTGTTGCAACTAATACAACGCTTCATTTAATTAAACCATTAGGTTTTTCTTTAGATGAAAAATATATTAAAAGAAGTGGTGTCAATTATATAGATAAATGTAAATATTTTGTATATGAAAATATGGATGATTTTTTTAGTAAAAACAAAGGAACATTTTACTATCTTACACGTTATGGTCATAAGCCACATTCTTCTTTTAATTATACTAATAAAGATGAAAATATTTATTTTATTTTTGGTAAAGAATCAACAGGTATACCTAAAAAATTGTTGAAAGATAATTTAGATCATTGTATGCGTATGCCGATGACTGATAATGTAAGAGCTTTAAATTTGTCAAATACAGTGGCAATTATGATTTATGAGGCCTTAAGACAGCAAAATTATCGAGATTTATTATTTAATGAGCCACATAAAGGTGAAAATTTTTTAGAAGAATATGAAGAAAACTAGGCATTTTTGTCTAGTTTTTTTATAAAATATTTTCTTAATATATCTACTGGAATAACACTAAATGCTATTAAAAGGACAAATATTAACTCCGTAATAGTTAAGCCATAAGTTCTAAATAAATTACCACCATTATATATTAAATATATTTGAACAATTGCGATAAATCCAAACATTAATAAGAAAACTTTATTTTTTAAAATATTGGCAAATAAGTTTTTTCTTTCTGTTCTAGCATTAAAAGCATTAAAAATTCCAATAAAAATAAATAAAGCAAAATAAGCAGTCATTAAATATTCATATTTTGGTCCTACTCTAACTATCGTTCTTACTATATTAGATTTCAAAAAAATTATACATATTATTGCTGAATATAACCCAGTAATAATGATTTCACTATACATATATTTATTAATTATTGGTTCTTTTAAAGATTTAGGTTTTTCTTGCATCGTTTCTGGTAAAGGAGGTTCAAATGAAAATGCTAAACCTGAAAAAGTATCCATTATCATATTTATCCAAAGCATTTGAATGATTGTTATCGGCGTTGAAACTCCAATAAAAGGCCCTACTATTGAAACAAATAAAGCACATAAATTTACTGTTAATTGGTATATTATGAATTTTCTAATACTTTTAAATATCGTTCTTCCATACAAAATTGCTTTACTTATTGACAAAATATTATCATCTAAAATAATTATATCTGCAGCTTCTTTACTAACCTCTGTACCGCTTCCCATTGCAAATCCAACATTTGCTTTTTTTAAGGCTGGAGCATCATTAACTCCATCTCCTGTCATACCAACAACTAAATTCATTTCTTCAATTATTCTTACTAATCTGCTTTTATCTTGTGGCATTGCTCTAGCTATTACTTTAATATTAGGTAACATACTTTTTATTTTATCATCAGTATAACTATTTAATTCATTACTAGTTAAAACTATATCAGTATTTTTTTTAATAATTTTACAATCTTTGGCAATTGATTCTGCTGTATCTTTTGCATCACCTGTTATCATTATTATATCTATTCCAGCATCCTCTATAGTTTTAATTCCTTCTTTTGTTTCACTTCTTAATTCATCTTTAATACATACAAAGCCAACATAAACAAGACTACTTAGTTTCAAATCATTCTCTTTATAAGCAAGAATAACTACTCTATTGCCATTTGAGGTATATCTTTTTATATTACTTTCTATTTTTTCTTTTTCTAATAAAATTCTAATTTTACCATCATTATCTAGATATTTAGTACATTGTGATAATATTTTTTCACTAGCTCCTTTAAAATAACAAGTTTTTTTAGAATCATTAATCATTACGGCAGAATATTTTAATTTACTATCAAATTCAATTTTTTCTAGTTTTTTATAAGATTGTTTATTAATTCCAATGAACTTTAGCAATGCCTTATCAGTAGAATTTCCTCCGACTACATTATTATCAACATCAAACATACTCTCATTATTATATAAAAAAGAATTAAGTATTATTTCACGATTATTATAATTGTTTAATTTATTTAAATTATCAATTATTTTACCTTTTGCATCAACAAAACAAGTTACTTCTAATTTTCCTTTTGTTAATGTACCTGTTTTATCGGTTAATAATACATTTAAATTTCCAGCAGTTTCTATACCTACAAGTCTTCTAACTAGAACATTATTTTTTAGCATTTTTTTCATGTTAGAAGATAATACTAAAGTTATCATCATTGGCAAGCCCTCGGGTACTGCAACTACTATTATCGTAACACTAAGAGTTAAGGCGTAGATTAAGTAATTAGCCATTAGTTTATAATTTGTAATTGTTTTTATAATTAAATCAATATTGAAATTATTGTTTATTACAATAACAGAAAATAAATAAGACACCGTAACTAAAACTGCCCCAATATATCCAATTCTACTTATTATTTTTGCTAATCCAGTCAATCTTATTTTCAAAGGTGATGTAGGTACATCTTCTTGCAATTCTAAAGATAATTTTCCATAAATTGTTTTGTCACCAACTTCTGTTACTTTCATTTTGGCATTTTTACTGTATATTATGGTCCCTCTAAAAACTTTATTATGATCATAAATAATTTTTTCATTAATAACAGATTGTTTTAGTACTTCTTTTGTTTCACCATTAATTGATGATTCATCTACAAAAACACTACCCTCAACAATAAACCCATCTGCTGGTACTTTATCTCCTTCATTTAGAATAACAATATCACCCACGACAATATCATTTATCGGTATTGTTAAAATTTTATTATCTCTTAATACTTTAACTGCAACATCATCAGTTTCTTTTTGAAGCTTTCTAAACGCCGCTTCGCTTCCATATTCTGAAATTGTAGAAATTAAAGTTGCTAAAAAAACTGCTATTAAAATACCAATTGTCTCAAACCAATCGAAATCCTTAAATAAAAATACTACTTTAATCATTAAAGCAATTAATAATATTTTTATTATAGGATCTCCTAAAGATTCAATTAATAATTGTAAAAAAGTATGTTTTTTTAATTGACTTATTTGATTATTTCCATTTACTTTTCTACTTTCTAATACTTGTTCATTACTAAGACCAGATATTTTCATCAATAATCCTCCTAGAAAAGAATATGATGATAAATACCCTTTTATAACAAAAATAAATAGCTAAATCGCTATTTATCCAATTTTCTTTTTTATCAATTCTACTCCTCTTTTAGGATCTTCAAATAAAATATTATACACTAGTTTATCTTTTTTTAATTCTTCTATAAATTTGACTTCTTCAGCTGTCATAGGAACATAAGATTTTTTATCTTCAAAACTAACTTCAGCTATTTCATCAATGCCAAATAAGTAGTCTGCACTAACAGCAAAAATATTTACCATGTCCATGATTGATTCTAGAGAAGGGTTTCGCATTTCTTTTTCATAGCAACATATCGCAGACTTTCCAACGCCAAGCATTTCACCAAGTTGTTCTTGAGTTAATCCTTTCTCCTTTCTTAATTTTTTTAATCTTGTTCCATTAATCATATTAACACCTCTTTATACTTTTGATTATAATTTCAAAAGTTTTCAGTATGTTAATAGTTTACCCAACGCAAATATTTATATAGTATTTTATTCTTCTTCTTTAATTTCTTTAGCATCTTTATTTTTAGATGTTAAAAATGTTACTTTTTCCGCTACTACTTCTGTTGAATATTTGATTTCTTTATTTTCATTTTCAAATGAACTTACTTGTAATCTCCCTTTTATTCCAACAACATCTCCAGAATGACAATATTCACAAGTATTAGCAGCTATACCATTCCACAAAGTACATTTAATAAAATCAGTATCATATAATCCATCAGAATTCTTATATGATCTTGAAACTGCAACAATAATTGATGTATATTTTTTACCATTTTCTAACGTTTTTACTTCTGGATCTTTCGTCAATCTTCCAACCAAAACCACCTGATTCAACATTCTTATCCCTCCTTTCTTAGTGGCAATTTAACATAAAAAAAAATTAGTGTCAAAACACTAATTTTAAAATTTTTTTACTATTTTTTATTATATTTTTTATTTTCTATCTAACAAATTTCAAAGATTTACAGTTCATTTTTTACAAATTTATAAAATCTGTAAATTTTTATTTTTTTATATTTCTTTTAATAATCTATTTAATTCTACTGCATATTCCATTGGTAATTCTTTTTTAAAATCATCAACGAAACCCATTACAAGCATTTCTTTAGCTTGTTCTTCACTAAGTCCTTTACTTTCTAAATAAAATAATTTTTCAGCACTTATTTTAGAAATAGTTGCTTCATGTTCTAGTGTTGATGAATTATTTTCTAAAATATTTTGTGGTATTGTGTCACTTTTAGATATATCATCAAGTAAAATAGTATCACATTTAACTGTCGCAACACTATTAGTTGCATTTTTGCAAATTTTAGTAGTACCACGATAATTACTTACACCACCATTACTTGCTATTGATTTACTAACAATATTACTTTTAGTATTTTTACCAATATGAATCATTTTTGCCCCAGCATCAAGGATTTGGTTTTTTTTAGCATATGCAATACTTATTGAATTTCCAGTAGAATTATCACCCATTAAAATACATGATGGATATTTCATCGTTATTCCACTTCCAATATTACCATCAACCCATTGCATTGTTCCATCTTTTTCAACAATTGCTCTTTTAGTTACAAGATTATATACTTCATTTGACCAATTTTGAATAGTATTATATTTACATTCAGCACCTTCTTTAACAAATATTTCTACAACCCCTGCATGAAGTGAGTTATTTGAATAACTTTTAGCTGTACATCCCTCAATATATGATAAAGATGCATGTTCGTCAACTATAATAATAGTTCTTTCAAATTGACCTAATGATTCTGTTTCTATTCTAAAATAACTTTGCAGTGGCCTATCAAGCTTTGTATATGGTGGTATGTAAATAAAGCTTCCACCACTCCAAACAGCACCATTTAAAGCAGTAAATTTGTTTTCATCATATTTAACTAAAGAATTAAAATACTCTTTAAATAACTCTGGATACTGTTTTAAAGCATCATCAGTACTCATAAATATAATATCTTTATCAGTTTTATTGTGGTGATAAACAACTTCACTTTCAAGCTGATTTGTAACCCCATCTAAATACTTTTCTTCAGCATCAACAACTCCCAGATTACAAAAAGTACTCTTTATATCTTCTGATACTTCTTTCCAATCTTTCTTACTACCATTAGAAACATTTTTATAATATAAAAATTCATCAAAATCAATATCTAGTTTAGGTCCAAAAGTTGGATTATCTAGTTCTTTAAACTTTTTAAAACTTTTCAATCTAAAATCAAGCATCCAATCAGGTTCATTCTTTTTTTTTGATAAATTTATAATAAAATCTTCTGTTAATTTCTCTTTCATAATAATCACAAAAATATTATATCACAATGTTTATTATTAATTGAAATAATTTGCATTATTTGTTATACTCCTGACTTTGACAGTTTTGAAAAAGCAAAAAGACTCGAACCCTTTATTTATAAG
>JAEDGC010000066.1 GCA_016297695.1 Bacilli bacterium | reverse complement strand
TTTTTCTACTGTTGTTTTATATCCAACTACATTTTTAAATGTGTATTCTCTCATAATATTTCTTCCTTTCTACGTGGATTGTTATCAATTCTTCCATAAATTACGCTTTTAAAGGTTAAGAGTTAACCTTTTTTTTTAAAACCAATTGCAACATATACTTTTATTATTTTCTTTTATTTCTTCATTTGTGTAAATATCATAATTATTAAAACTTGCAACGCATTTGTTAGGATTATAATGTGATGTAATTCCAATACCAACTTCAACACTATAAGTTTTTGTTATTTCATTTTGTAAAACATAGCATCCGTCCCAAGCTTTTAATGTTTCTATAACTTCATTTTGTACTTCTAAAGGTAAAGTTTTTAATGTTTTATTTTCTTTCATTTTTTGTTTCTCCTTTTATAATATTTATTACAATTATATTATAAATGATTTACAATTTATTTGCAACTATTTTTTTTATTTTTTTTCATTTTTGTATTTCTAATTTTATTTGATTTAATTTTGCAATTAGATTTTCTATTAATTTTATTTTATTTTTATAATTAGTTTGTAATATTCGGTTTAACACTTCAGCATCTTCACTATGATAAGCTGTTAAAGTTAGAATTCGTTGCTTTTCTTTCTCTAACAAAGTTATCATCATACACATTTCTTCTACCGTTATCATGTTATACTCCCATTAACGTTTTAAGTTGGTTTACTATATCTTCATCTACTTCTTGAATTGAATCTTGAGCTGTTTCTCTATCTTGAATATCATTAATCGGTTTAGATGTAATAATTCTAGGTGCTTTGTCTTGAGAACGATTTAACCAAGCAACTATAAATCTTTCTACACCTTTTCTAGTTTTACGATTTTTTGGATTAGCATTTAACCAACATTTCATCTTTTCTAACTCATTTTTAACATCAAGTGCTTGATAAACTTGTTGCCATTCTTTAACTTTATCTTCTGAAATTTGATATAAAGTGCCATCAATTAATGGTAACTCTACGGAAATAATAATATTATTAGTAATAGTATTATTAGTAATAATATTATTATTATTATTATTAAATACATTATCATTAACATATACATTAACATTATCAGTTAGATTTGTTAGTTCGTTTTTAACATTGTTAGTTTTGTTATAACATTTTCTAACACTGTTATCGTTTGTTATTTCTTTATTAACATTACTATAACGAGATTCCATTCCTTTCTTGCCTGCTAGACTTCGCTTTTCTTTTTCTTCTTTCCATTTAACTAAATCTTCTTTAAGCTGTTGTTTAATAGGAATAAATGCAATTTTGATTAGTCCTTCAGGTTCAGGATTCATATCGTTTACATATTCTAAAATGCATTTAATAAGTTTACCAGCATCTTCATCACTTAATTCTTTAAATGTATCTAAATATCGTGTGTATAAAATAAAACTATCTTTGTTTTGCATAGTATATCTCCTTTAAATTTCACAATATTGTTTATAATTATGTTCAGTTGTTAATAAATATGAATTTGTAAATTTTATTAAATATAATTTTTGTTTGTTTTTTTCAAATATGGCTATTAAATAAGTTTCTGCATACATTCTTTCAAAATTAAATTTTATGAAATTATATTTTTTTGATTTTATTTCATCTATTTTTTTATAATCTTTTTCAGATAATTCATTTTGCACAATTTCAATATATTTTTTTTTATTATTAATTGATTTATTTGATTTTTCAATATCAATTTCATTTAATTGTTTTTTTACATTAATTGTTTTTTCTTTTTTTTCAACAATTTCGCTTTTTTGTTTTAATTCTTTTTTTGGTTGTTCAATTATATCATCAATAATATTAAATATATTTTCTTGTTCATATTCATTTTCTTTTTTATTTTCAATAAATCTAATATTTTCATATAATAATTTATCATCATTTTTACATTCACTAATATATTTAAAAGCAGCTGATTTTCTTCCAAAGAAAATTTTTTTGTTTTTCATTAAACCAGTTTCTTGTTTTGATTCTTTTAATTTACCATCACCATACCAATTTTCATTTTTTAACATATAATTTATTAATTTTGTATGTGATGTTCTCATATACATTGTTTTATTATGATATTTAAACATATCACAAACAGCATTCATTAATTTTGTAGCAATTCCTAATCCTTGATAATCAGGTAAACATACTAATCTATGTATTCTCCACGCATTGTCATACATTCCACTTGGTTGTGGTAATACTGCACACATAGCAACAATTTCATTGTTTAAATATGCAACAATCATTTTACAAGCCACATTTAATTCTGCACTTAAATAATGATGTTTCCCAAAAATGTTCCAAATTTCTCGTTTGTTTGTTTTTTCATATATAGATAACTCAAATTTCCGCCTAAGTAACCCCCTTGTGTCATAAATTACTTCATCATCTAAATCGATTACATAATCTGGACACAATGTGTCTATAAAATCTTTATGGCAAGATACAAAAACACATTTCTTAATGTTTTTTCTTCTAATATATTTGCTAACACTTGCAGAACAACTCAATGCAACATTTCTATCAACAGTTGATGTAAATTCATCAACAACACAATTATCTTTTATTCTTCTTGCTAAATCAGCTCTAAATCCTTCTCCAACTGATAAAACATTTCTAGGTTTACACCAAGTTGGAATGGAATTTAAACCAACTGCCATTAATCTTTCTACTGCTTCATCTGGATTATCAAAAGCACTCATAATAGATTTTGTATTGTCCCATTCTAAATTTTCTTCTTTTCCAAAATATTTGCTAAATGTTGATTTACCGCTTCCACTTGCTCCTGTAATTACCAAAATATTAAAATCTAATTCTTTTAAAATATCATTAAATTTAAAAGGATAAAATTTATTTGAACCATCAAAATCAAAATCAAAATTTTCAGATGCTTTTTTAACAAATTCATCCAATTTTACTTTTGTAATAATAGGTTCATTTTCTCTTTTTAATTTTCCAATTACATTTATTTGATTATCAAAATGAAACATTAATTCTAATTGTTCGTTATTCATATATTATTCCTTTCTTTAAAAATAAAAGCATTAACACTGGAGTGCGAGTCCTAATGCTAATGCTTAAATAAGAGGTGATTATTCAATTATTGCAATTATTCAATCTCGCACATTGAACAATCACAATTTAATAATACAACAATAAAATCTAAACTTCAAGATAATCTTTCAATGTCATATTATTTTTATTTCTAAAGCGTTTTTGTAAGTAATAGCAATTAATACATTCTGATTTCCAATGTCGTTCTTTCTTTTCTAAAAATGGTCCAATAATTTCTGGATTGTTAGTATAAATATAACCATAACGAGTACCTACAATTAACTTTGGTAAATATCCTGCTAAATATAAATGTAATACATCTTCAACAACATGTCTAACTTTTCTTCCACTTTTACTCCATAATAATTCTAAGTATTTTGATTCTACATATCTTTCATCCATTTCAGCAACATTAATTAAATATAAATAATTATTAGCTAAATCTTTTATATCTTGTTCTTTTTCTAATTTCATAATTCTATTCATTGAATAATCTCCTTTATATATAATTTATTTAATTTCGTAGTTTAAATGCGTTTTAAAGCGTTTTTTTGTATTCTTAATATAAATTATCATTTTATTAAAAAATCGTTGTTAAATCGCATTATAAATAGTTTTTACCAAATATAGTTTTAAATTCTTTATCTTTATAAACTTCATTGAATTTTTCTTGAGAAATTTTTTTTAATCTGTCATCTAACACTTTATTAAAATGAACTCCCGCGTTGCTTCCGTTATGGTGAGCGTAACATAGCCAAACCCAGCATCCATACTTTTCGCTTTTCTCACGATTAGCATTTCCAAAGAATATATGATGTTTATGCAATAAACGAGTTTCGCCACATACATAACAGCATTTATTATTACTAATTATACTCTTACTCATATATTGATACATCAACTCCACTTTCAACAGCCATGTCTTTAATTGTTTCAATCATTAACGACATTTCTTTAGTGTTTAATTTTGAACTACCATAATACACTTTATATTGATTAAATGTTTTCCCTTTATGCTCAAACGTGTTCATAAGTTTAATCGCTCTAAATTGTTCTTTAAGTATGTTTTCGGCTTGCGGTAATACTGCTATATATTCAAACTTTGCACCTGTTCTTTCTAACGCTTCAAGGTAAATGCTCCAGTCGTCTTCACTAGCTCTATCACTACCACGAGCAATAGCAATGTCGTGTATAATTTTCCACATCAAGTTATTTTGATAAATGGTTCTTGCTTGTTTTACTTCATCGATTTCAAATCTATATTCTTTGGTTTTGTCTAAACTTTTCACTTGCTCTTGTTGAAACAAATTATTAACTTCTATTGTAAGTTCTAAATTGCCATCTTCATTAATAGCTCGTTTATTAACTTTTCCTATTACTTTCATAATCAGAATGGTAAAAATTCATCATTTTCAAACGGAAGCATATTGTCATCTTCTTTTACATCAGGTGTTTCTTGTTTTTCTTCTTTAGGTTTAGATTGTAATAATTGAACATTAGCACACACAACTTCCGTTACATAAACTTTAGTTCCATCGTTTCTGTCATAACTTCTTGTTTGTAATTTGCCATCAACTGCAATCAAAGAGCCTTTCTTGCAATATGTTGTTACAAACTTTGCTGTTTGATTCCACGCAACACATCCAATAAAGTATGCTACGTTTTCTTTGCCGTTGTAATCGTCAACCGCTAACGTAAAACAACATACTTCACTACCACTTGGTGTTGCTCTTAATTCTACATCTTTAGTTAATCTCCCAATTAACACTACTTTATTAATTCCCATTTTCTTCCTCCTTTACATTTTCTTTATAAAAATTACAAAATTCACATGCGTTGCAATAATCTTCACATTTTTTATTTTTGCCTTTACGGTATTCAATATGATATGCACTATCTAATTTTAAGTATTCTTCAGCTTCTTCTTCAGTATCACAAACTTTAATAGCTTTTTTATTGTTACCTTTCATTACTGCAAATTTATCACCAGTGTACCATCTTTCTTCTTCACTGCAAATTGGAATATCATCATCACTTAATAATTCGGCGTTTTGTATTTGATTAAATCTGTTTACAATCCATTTTTCAATTTCTTCATAATCATCTTCAAAGAAATCAAATAATATATTTATAATTGGTGCTTCAGGATAAAATTCTCCTTTTAATTTTGCTAATTTTAATTCATTCTTTTTCCAGTCTTTAATTAACGCTGTGATTTTAGCTCTTTTCACATTAAAACCTTTTTTTCTTAACATCCACGCATATATTAATAATTGTCTACGCCAATCGTCGTAATCTTTAAATTTAATTTTCCAAACACTACAAGTTTTGTAGTCAGTAATTTCTTCTGTTTTAAGATTGTATAAATCAAATCTACCACTAATCTTATATAAATCATTTACTTGCACTTTAATATATTCTTCGGCTAATTCATCTTCATTTTGTTTACCTTCAAAGATGTTATGAACAGCAGTGCCAAACAACATATTAATTCCTTCGCTAGCGTCCATTTCTATTTCGTTTTGATGTCGTTTAGCAAGTAGAAACGATTTAATTCCACTCAATATTGTTGTTACACTAAATTGATATGGTTTATACTGATAATCACTAGTTAATGCTTTAACAATAGCGTCAGGTAAATTATATTTATTAGTAACTTTCATTTACTTGTCTCTCACTTTCTTTTGTTGCAACAAATGAATCATAACTGAATTAACAGCTTTAATTTCGTCTTTACTTAATAATGACACTTCAACTTCGTTTACTTTAGCATTTTTCTTAATCCACTCAGCAACTTTTTCATCGGTTATAAGAATTCCGTTTTTAGCCAATTCATCTTTAATTTCGTTATATTGGTTTTCTAATTGTTCTTTTGTGAACCCTTTTTCTTTAGACTCTTGTGGAACTGTTTTTTTCAATTGTTCTTTTTCTTTATCGTATTCAAATCTTACTTTTCTTTTTTTATCAGTTAAAATAAGTTTAATAATATTTTTATTTTCATCATAATTAATTAAAGCAACATCTAATGTTAAAGTAGGAATTGTTTTTTGATTTTTAATATAATATTCATCTTCTTCTAACCAAACTTTAATTAATGGTGCTGTGTAAAGTTCTCTACCAATACCCCAATTAAAACAAGCTCTTTTAAATGAATCACTTGCTAGACCTTTTTCTGCTTCACTGAAACTTTCCGTACCTGTATCTTCTTTTTCAACCCATTGCTTTTTATCTTCATCATAAATTGATACGATACAATTGGCGTTGTCTCTTGAATATTTCTTTTGCCAATTGAAGCAACCCACTGATTCATCCAATATGTTCATATCACATCTAGCATCTTTATATAGCAGGTATATCGCACATACTTTGTTATCGTTGTAACAATTACAACTTTGAATTCTAACATTAATTTCATCTGCTCTTAAAGTTCTAAATTTCATTTTTTAATCTCCCAAATATTTTGTTATTTTAGTGACTTCGACATCTAACGCTTCACACAACTTTTTTATTTTATCAATGCGCGGTTTAGTTAAGCCTCTTTCGTAGTTTGAAATTGTATATAAAACTACACCTGATTTTTCAGCTAATTCAGCTTGCGATAACCCTTTCTTAATTCTTTCTTTTTTTAACCAATCTTTAAAATCTACTTTCATAATTAATCCTCCTTTATAATAATTTTAAATAATGATTTGTTGTTTTCGTCAATCATAGGTTCAATATCTAATACATCACAATTTAATAATGCAATAGGTATATTAAATATTCCACCTTCGTATAACGTTTTATCTTTTTTGTTTTTTACGAAAACCTTCGATGTTTTTTTATAAAATCTCTTTAAGATATATAATTTCATTTAGTCCTCCTTTCGTAATTTATTTTAAATGTTTTATTAACAAATTACAAGTATTTTTTTAATTTAATTTGTAAATAAAACAATTACAGTTTCATAACCATTGCTTTATAAGTCTTCAGGGTCATAAAAAGCATAAGATTTAACTTTAAATTTTTTCATTATTTTCTTAATCATTTTAAATTTAGTTCCACGATATCCATATTTTCTTCCGTTTTTATAAAATTTGATTGTATATATTTTCATAACATTATCCCCTTTATTTCTTATAAATACTATTCTTGATAAAGTCTATTGCTTCACTAATGCTTCGTACAGGATAACAACTTCCAGCACATTCGCCGTCTGTATAATCATCGGAATAATAAAGCATATATTTGCAATCATCAACCAAATCATCTTCTTGTTCAAAGTCTGACACTCTTTCGTGGTATTTTTTAGGTAATCTTTTCAATAATTTCATTTTAACTGTTTCTTTCATTTTATAACTCCTCCCAATTATAAGCTTTCTTCTTCATCTTTAACATTGATCAATTTTGCTTCTGGATATTCTTTGAAAGTATGTTTTAATCCACCCTCAGTTAATCCGCCATAGTTCGCAACATCTTGCCCATTAACATTAATTACTATATCATAAGTTCCATCTTCGCATTTTCCATAGTAAATTGTTATTTCTAATTTTTCTTTAGTTTCCATCTTCTATTCCTCCATAAATTGTGCTTTTAAAGGTTAAGCGTTAACTTTTCTGCCGTAATAATCACATTCATATAGAACACTGCCAATTTCCATAGATTGTCCGTATTTTTCAAAACGTAATTCAGTATATTTTTTACAATATTTTTTAGCCGCTTTTATTGCTCCTTCTAAAGTTTTACTTTTAAATACAAAATGACCTCCGGCGTTTGGATAAGGTGTTGAAATACATTCAATACACCAGTATCTATATACTTCGTTGTGTGTGCAATATATTCTTGGCATTTTCTTTTTTCTCCTTT
>JAEDGC010000065.1 GCA_016297695.1 Bacilli bacterium | reverse complement strand
GTATATATATACAAGGATAAGGAAACGACAGAGAGATATATGTCATTACGTCAAGGTTGTCCAGTCGCAACCTTTTTAGCTGATATATGCTTAAATGATATTGACACAATGGCTAGTTCGTATGATGTTCTATATGTAAGGTATTCAGATGATCTATTAATTATTGGAGATAAAGCAGATGAAATATTAGATAACATCAAGTTAATGCTATTGCCTAAAGGACTTGAACTTAATCCTAAAAAGGTTGAAAAAATATCAAGTGATAAACCTTTTACTTTTCTAGGTATGGAAATAAATGGAAATGAAGTTGATATGTCAAAAGAAAGCCTTGACAGAATTAAGAGAGAGATAAGGCATATAGTAAACCCTTTACGTAGAATGAAAGGTAAAGGCGAAGAAAGAAGAAAATTACAGGAAAAAGCAATTAAGAAAATTAATTGGAAATTAAGGGAAGCCTATTTACAGAATAACTCTAATTGGGGTTGGGAAGCCTATTTCTTCTCTTCAATAAATGTAAATAAAAGAATACAGATACTGGACTTCTTTATAAAGGACCATATTAAGGCTATTTATTCTGGCAATTATGTACATACAAGGTATAGCCGATTGACAAGTAATGAACAGTTAAAAGAAATGGGATATAAAAGTTTATCTATGATGTATAACGCATATAAAATGGGTCCCGAAGTATATAAAACATTGGTTAGAGTATCATAAAAAGGAGATGCAATGAAATCAATTACATATGTATTATTAGATTTAGCAACCAAAGGTTGTCCTATAAAGGTCAACTTTAAGACGAAAACAATAAAAGTAAAGCGGAAAATACTATATGAACATGGGGAAATTAAAAGAGATAAAATTATATGGGGTGATGATGAATATAAAGACTTAAAAAACAGACCATTGATAAGTATAGATGAAGAAAAAGATATTGATACGTTATATGAACAGTTTAAATACTCAGTTCCCTGTAAGTTTGATATGAATAAGAAAGAAAACTTTTATTGTTTACCGGTGGATAAGATGACACACAAACAAATGGTTAATGGATTAGAAAGGGGGATAGCAAGAGTATGGTTAGAATGTTACATACTATTCAAAAGAAACGAATTACTTAATCTCTTCAAAGATAGTAAACTTTTCTATTGGAGAAGCGAAAAAGATAAGGATTTGGTAATTTTAAAGGAAATGCTGGTATAAAGCAGTATTTTAAAGCATCGTAAAAACAGAATATTTTAGTAGATTAGCAACAAAAGAGAGAGCAAACATATGTTCTCTCTTTTTATTTGAAATGAAAAGGAGATTTTATTATGCCAAACAATACAAATTATTTCACTATTGATGAATTAGTAAATGTAATTACGTCAGCTATGCAGAATAACAATAACAATACTACACAGAATAGTACAGTAAACGGAGAAATAATACAGAGAGAGGGGTTCGCTATAAATTCTAAATATTATGGAGAAACGTTGGCTTCAGGGGAAATTTTTAACCCATATTTGAACAGAAGATTTATTTCATCTCAGTATTTAAGAATGTTTAAACAGTACAGCGGAAATATGGCGAAGGCAATTCGTAAAAATTATGATTATAACTTCATGATTAAGCATTTCAAAAGTGAAGTTAACAAGTTAGCACTACTTGGAAGAATAGATAAAATAGCTTTTAATGAACGTTCTGCTTTTTTAATGTTAGCAGAAGCTAAAGAGATTTTCTTAGAATATGCAGAAGATTTGAAGGAAGCATTAGCTAATTGTAAGGATAGAGGTAAACATATAACAATTGGAACAGAAGTATTTGGAAGGGTGGGTAATTTAACGTTTAAGAAAGGGACATATAAAGAAGTAATTGTAAATCACAAGGTAAAAAAGGAACTTGAAAAGTCTGAAGAATATATTGAAATCCTTAATCGTATTAAGCATTTTAAGACAGACGTTAAGAAAGCTAATTCATATCAGCAATTAGCAAATACTTTGAATGGATTTAATTTTGTTAAGTTACCAAAAACAACAAAAATCACAAGTGTGATGATAGATAGGTTTATGGCAGCTGGGGCGTTCTATACTTTAAAGAACCTCATTAATTTTGAAGATATTAAACTTCATACTACAAATTTTAATGGAACTAATGCAGTAGATAGTATGGCTATGCTTCAGAATAATAAAGGGTTACGTGGATATATGTTAAATGCCATATTAAAGAAAACAATCCGTGATGGGGGTTATGAAATCTAACAGAAATTAAAGCGAAAGCATTGTGAGTACGGTGAATTTCAATTAATCCTCCACAGTCCAGGAAACCCTCCATCAATTAGATGGAAATTTCCAGGACGATAGAGGATTAATATCTAAAATAATATAGTAAGCAACAAGCCGTATAACAATGCAAAAAAAAAGTATGTTGTTATTGTAAGTATGATAATCACAACATCCAGTAACAATAAAGCTTTACTGCTCTGGTTCACACCAGCAGTACCAGCTCACACTATTACTGGATATATCTAAAAAAATATAGTAAATACCAAATTATATAGCAATAACAAAAAATTGATTTAAGTTTACTTAAGGTAAACAGAAAGAGAGAAAAGTATGACTAATATTTTAACATTTACAGAATTTGCAGATGAGGTAGTAAAGGATATTCTTAAATATTTGCCAGAAGAATATATGAATAGCAAGATAAAACTAAATAAAACGATAAAAAATAATGAGACTCTTACCGGAATTATAATACAAAGAGATGATTCAAGGGTAGTGCCAATAATTTATCTTGAAGAATTTTATAAACAGTATGAAAGTGGTATACAGCCTGAAAATATATTGAAAACGATAGCTAATATAAGAGTTAAGCATGATAATGATATTGATGTTCCAAGCCTTGATTTTTTAACGGACTATGAGTCAAGCAAAGGAAATATAATACTTAAACTTGTTAATGCTGAAACCAATGCGGCTTTCTTAGAGGATAAACCGTACAGAATAATTGCTGATTTAGCTTTGGTATATGCTGTAAAGGTAGACTGCCATAAATATGAGGATATGAATAGTTCTTGTACTATTAATAATAGTATGTTGGAAACTTGGAATGTTACAGAGGATATGCTATATGAAGTAGCTATTAGTAATCTTAAAGAAAATGCCTCGATTGATTTTCGTAGTATGAGTAAACTTTTGGGTACTGAAGATAATGTTTGTACTAATCTTTATGTATTAACTAACATAGATAGATTTTATGGTTCAACATTAGTACTGTTAAAGGAAGAAATGAAAAAGATAAAAGAAAATATTGGTAATTTCATTATGCTTCCTTCATCAATTCACGAATGGATATTAATTGCAAATGTAGATATTAATAATGAATTAGAGTTAGAGCAAATGACTACTATGGTATCAGAAGTAAACAGAACATTGGAGCCGAGTATTGTATTGAGCAACCATATTTATGTTTATGATGACGAAGAAATATTAAGAATTGTAAAGTAAAAAAATATAACAATAACGGATAATTAATCCATACAACATAAGGTAATATTATGAGTCTGATAATTAAGCAATTTAGAAGGAAATAATCCAGGTTCTCTGGATTATCTTCCAGCTAACTCCCGGATTATTATCCTTCTAATATCTAAACATATATAGTGATATGCAAATCAGATAGTAATATTAGGTAATAGGCAATACTATGAGCCTATCATTAAGCAATTCAAGGGAGGCTGAGGCGTGATTAAACTAACGGAGATACACGCCTTCTCCTCCATGAATATCTAAATGTATAAAGTAATATTCCAAGATAGGTAATAGTAAAAGAAAAAAATAATAATAGAGTGTGATTATGAGTTTATTATAAGCAATTCATTCAGGAAATACTGTGTAGCTGCTCTTCAAATTTAAGCAGCTTGTCACAGCGTTTCCTGAATATATATCTAAAGAAATATAGTGATATTACAAAATAAATAATAATTGCATGTAAAGGTAAATAACGCTGTGGTAGGCAGTAAACATTAGAGTGTTGAAAACAATATCCCGGTTTAACAGGATCATGAAATTCGGGTTAATACCCGAATTTCATGATCCTTACAACCGGTATATATCTAAACGGAATATAGTATTACCACATAACACTACGATGTTTACAAGTAAAGAAAGGAAATAAAATATGAACGGAAAAGAATTAATAGATAACTTAATAGACGAACTTAATAGGGCGAGGGATTTAATTCAAGATAATGAAATTGATTTTGAAATAGTATCTGATATAGATGCAGACTTGGAAAGATATTATGACTATGCAGATAGTATTAATGCATTGCTTGAAGATATAGAAATAGAATAGGAGATTAAACAATGGCAGAATTTATGTATAAAGTAGAAAAAGATTTAGGAATTCTTTCAGAGAATAAAGAATATACAAAGCGAGTTACTCTTACAGGTTGGAACAATAAACCAAGCAAGATTGATATTAGAGATTGGTTTAGGTTTGACGATGATGAAGAACGTAAGGCTGCGAAGGGAATTACATTAACTAAAGATGAAGCAAAAAAGTTAAGAGACATATTAAATGAAATGGAATTGGAGGGATAAGGTATGCCTAATTGGTGCAGCACTAGAATAACTATTAATCATAATGATAATAATGAATTAGAAAAATTAGAAAATTTAATAAATGAATGGACTAGTAAGAACTATACAGAAAACGGATTTGGTACTAAGTGGTTAGGTAATATAGTTCTTGGCTCTAGGATTGGTACTGTAAATACAGATATAAATACAGATATTAGATGTAGAGGAAGCCTTTGTTATATGGAGCGTATGGATGGGCAATTAGTTATTGATACGGAAACAGCTTGGAGTCCCATGTTAAAAATGTGGACGAAGATAATTGACAAGTATTTACCCGATGCTGAGCTTATATTTACAGCAGAAGAGTGTGGTTGTGGTATATACGACACTAATGACGAATGTTTGATAGGGAAATATATTGTAGATTGTTGGGATGATATTGAAGGTAAAGATGAAATTGAAAGTAATTGGGAAGCTGATGAAGAATATGTAATTGATTTATTAAATGATTTGTTTGATACAAAGGAAACAAACGTAGATAAATTAATTTGTATGTTTGAAGATAGTGATTATACAGATAATATGAGTATTCATAAGTGGGAATTTGTAGAAGATTTAAGTATTTATGATTAGGAGGAATAAGGTATGGAATTATATGTTGTTACGGTTTATATTCATTCAGATAATAGAGAAGCCTATTCAAAGTTATTTTCAACAAAAGAAAAAGCTATTGATTACATTAAATATATGATTAAGTGTGATATTGAAGGTGGTTGGAAGCTTGATACAGAATTTAACGAAAACGAATATGAAAAAAATGCAGGTTGTGTGGATTTATTCTGGAAATATCAAGAGGATTGGAGTGATTTTATTGAATATACTTGGTGTATAGGAAGGATAGACTAATAGAAGGTAAAAAAATTAAATGATTATTTTATTTAATCAAAAACGGAATATAAAAATAAAGGTGGATGGATTATGTTCAAACAAAGAAGTAAATATATAAAAAATAAAACTACAAATAAGTATACTGAAACAAATTGCATTAGATGTGGTTGCAAGTTCATAAAAGTAGAACATACAGATGATGTGATGTGTCCTGACTGTAAGATATTAGAAACAGTAAATAGAATAACAAGAAAAATTAAATACCAGTAAAGAGAGGGAAATGAATATGGCTATTAAATTAATAAGGAAACATGAAGAAATAACTAACATACCAATAAAGTTAGAAGATAATCTTTTTATTAAGATTAATAACATATCAAAAGAAACATTAATGAGCATTGACGAACTTGTAAATTACTTCATTGAAGAAGCCTTGAAGCAAGTTGAATTTGAGGACTATAAAGAAACAACAGTAGAAACAATACCAAATAATCTTCAAGAACCAAAGAAACAAACAGAATCGGAACGGCTGAGAAAAGAATATACACAGTATGTAAAAGGAAGATTGGAAGAGGAACTGGGGAAAGGCTATGATAAGAAGTATGAAAATAGGATTAGAGACAATCTTAGAAATAGGGTTAAGACAAGAAAATTACCAGATGTTTATTTGTTCTTTTATAACGATAATCAAAAAGCTAAACAGTTAATTGAACATTACATTGAATCAATAAAATCTGATATTGCTTTAAATAATCAGCTAAATCCCAACTCACCTATTAAGAAACCAATTCATAAAAAAGTAATATCAAAGGAAGTAAAAACTGAAAGGAAAAATAATCCAGAAGTTATTGTTATTCCTAGTACATATAATCGAGATCAGATGATTAGTAAATTAAAATTTGCACTTAAATGTAATAATAGTAAGATTAGCTTTAATGGATGCTTAACTAATGTATATGACCGAATGAAGAAAGTCTATGGCTACAATATGAACGAAGAAAAGAAACGGTACTATAACACTTATAAAGTTCATGCGACATCAACGATTGAGGTAGTAAAAACATTTGACGATTTATGGGAAATATTCTGGACGTTATTACAGACAGAAACTGGAATTGATTACAGCAAAATTGTATAATAGTTGACTTGTACAAGATATGACCGGGTACTGGATGACAGTCCGCAAATTACATAAAAAATCAGACCATAGGAGTAAATATGCAAAAGGGGATTAAGTTTAGGGCATATCCTAACAAGGAACAACAAAACTTAATAAATCAGACACTTGGTTGTTGTAGACTCATCTACAACAAAGGTCTTGCTATGCGAAACGTTGCCTATGAGAATGGCTCTAAAGTAGGATACACACAGACTTCTGCTATGCTAACTGAGTTAAAGAAAACCTCAGATTTTGCATTTCTAAAAGAAGTAGATTCTATTGCACTACAACAATCCCTGCGTGACCTTGACAGAGGTTTTGTAAATTTCTTTCAGAAACGTGCATTACATCCTACTTTTAAAAGTAAACATAATAACCATCAATCCTATAGAACTGTTAATCAGGGAGACAATATCCGTATTGTAGATAAATACATAAAGCTCCCTAAACTTGGCTATGTCAAAATTAAACAGTCTATGGAAGTAGGTAAAATCAATAATGTAACCATAGAGCGTACACCTTCTGGTAAGTATTTTGTGGTTCTTAATGTAGATTTTGAGCCAGAATTACAGGCTAATAAAGGTGGTTCTATTGGTATTGATGTAGGCATTAAAGATTTCTATTCTGATTCTAATGGAAACGTAGTACACAATCCGAAATACCTTGAAAAGTCTATGCGTAAGCTCGCTAGAGAACAGCGAAAGCTATCCCGCAAACAAAAAGGTTCTATTAATCGCAATAAACAGCGTATTAAAGTAGCTTTGGTACATGAAAAGATTACAAATCAGCGTAATGATTTCCTTCAGAAACAGTCCACTATGCTAGTGCGTGAAAACCAAACAATCTGCATCGAGGACTTGAATGTAAAAGGTATGATTCGTAATCATAAGCTTGCTAAATCAATAGCAAGTGCTTCATGGTCAAAGTTTTTTACAATGCTTGAATATAAGGCTACTTGGTATGGTAATGATGTAATCAAAGTGCCTACTATGTATCCAAGTAGTCAGACTTGTAGTTGCTGTGGCCATAGGAATCCTTTGGTAAAGAATCTGGCTATTCGTAATTGGGAATGCCCAGAATGTCATACCAAACATAATCGTGATACCAATGCAAGCATAAATATCTTAAATAAAGGCTTAGAAGTAGCCTAAACATAACGAAACTGTAGGCATGGGCTATGCCGAACAGTATAATCTACGCTTGTGGAGACTATGTAAAACTAAAGTCCTTGCGACAATGTAACGGTCTTAGAAACAAGAATCCCATTGCTTTAGCTGTGGGAGTGTCAACGAAGCGTATGATGTGTGGAAAGAGAAGAAGAATTACGGCAAAGTGTCAATGGGT
>JAEDGC010000064.1 GCA_016297695.1 Bacilli bacterium | reverse complement strand
TCAAAATGAAAAAAATACATAATAACCGGGGTCACTATGTATTATAAAAAATAATCTTGCGGTAATTCATCAATATAATCTAAACAAGTTTTGATTTCTTTTTTTATAGTATATACTCTACCACTTTTTAAATCTTCCATAAAAGGATGATATGTATAATAGGTTTTTCCCATATAAATTGGAATTCCTGATAAGTCACACGAAAAATCTTTTGAAGCTTTTCTTTCTCTTAATTGCGGATAAAAAGATATTAAATGATTAGGAAATAAATAATTACTAGTATATTTTATTAAAATATCTTCTAAAACTTTATAAAAATCTTTTTCATTTTTAAAATTTTTAGATTTTAATATATTTACAATTCTAACTGGTAAATCATATTCTTTAGCTATATCTTGTATTAACTCATAACTTTCAATCATTTTATTATCTTCCCTCCCCTGAAAAGTAATTATTATTTTAATAAATTAATTCTTCTTTTAATTTCTTCAATTCCTAATAATTTTAGTATTTCATATAAATCTGGTGTCATTGATTTTGTAGTTACAGAAACTCGAATAACTGTAGAAACATCTGCTACATTTCCTTTGTATTTATCTGGATTTAATTTATATTCTTTCATATCAGATGCATATCCTAATTCATCGCATAATAATTTCATTTTATTAAACCATGTATCTTTATCATCACTACTATCATAATACTTTGCCATATATGTTTCACAAATTTTTACAATTTCTTCTTTATCAGTAATTTTTTGAAAATCATATTCTTTCTCTTTTTTATCAAATAATTCATTAAACATATACCAGACTTGATTTTTCACATCCGAATAATATACAAAATCTTTTCTAGGTTTCTTTTGCTCTCTTTCAATATTAAATATATTTATAGAATATTCTTTGTTATCGCTTAATATTTTATTAAATTCTAAATCATATTCATGCGTCCACTCTATTAAATTATCATAAACTTCAGAAGCCTTCATTTTACTAATAATATTTCTTGAAATATTATCAAGTTTTTCAAGATCAAAGAATGCTCCCGATGCACTCATTTTTTTAGGACTATAAGTAAATTCGTCATATCTTTTATCTGGATTTGCAGTATGCCACTCTTCATAATTGGAATTGATAATTGTCATTAAAGCTTCTATTACTGCTATTGTAGGATATCCTTTTTCTTTATAATAAGTCATAGATGCTTCTGGATCTTTTCTTTTACTTATTTTTCTTACACTATTTTCTTCTTTTTTTATTAATAATGGCGTATGAACATATTTAGGTGCTTTAAAGCCAAAAGCCTTAAATAATTCTAAATGTTTTGGTAAACTTGATAACCATTCTTCTCCTCTTACAACATGTGTTGTGTGCATTAATGTATCATCTACAATATGAGCAAAATGATAAGTTGGTAATTTATCATTAGATTTCATAATAACAAAATCTTCATCATTTTCAGGAAGTTCTAAAGTTCCTTTAACTAAATCTTCAGTTTTAAATTTATGATCAAAATTACCCTCAGATCTAAATCGAATAACATACTCTTGTCCAGCTTCTATTCTTTTTATTTGCTCTTCAACTGGTAACAATCTACACTTAGCCCATTTTCCATAATATCCAGTTCTAAATTTACGAGCTTCTTGTCTATTTCTTAACTCTTCTAAATCTTCTTTAGTACAAAAACATGGATAAGCTCTTCCTATTTCAATTAAATGTTTTATAAAAGCATGATATATTTCTTTTCTTTCACTTTGAACATATGGTCCATAATTTCCATATATATTTCCATCCATTTCGTATTCAGAAGGAACAATACTATAATCTTTTAAAGTATCAATTACTAATTTTAAAGCACCTTCTACTTCTCTTTTTGTATCTGTGTCTTCATTTCTTAAATAAAAAATGCCATTACTATTTTTAGCCATCATAAAATTAATCAATGCTTGATACATTGTTCCTAAATGCATATATCCGGTAGGACTTGGTGCAATACGCGTAACTTTTTCTCCCTCTTTTAAATTTCTATTAGGATATTTTTCTAAATAAAAATTAATATCCTTATCAATATTTGGAAAAATTAAGTTTGCTAAATCTTTATTTGTCATACAACCACTCTTTTCTAAAATTAATGGTTGCCCAGATAGGATTCGAACCTATGAAATGTCGGATCCAGAGTCCGATGCCTTACCACTTGGCTACTGGGCAATACATATGTATTATACAATAAAATTTAAAAAAACTCACTATTAAATGAGTTTTTATTTGTAAAAATCTATCTATTTTTTTAAATTATCACAATTAAGAACTTTTTTCATATTATCTATCGATTTATATATTAAATTATCGTCAAATTCAATACCATATCTTTCTAATAATTCATATATATTTTTATCAACGTATCTTGGATCATTTAAAGAATCATTTAATTTAATTATATCTTTAATATCACAATGTTCTAAAGCATAATAAGCTAGAATTGTTCCAACTAAATATTTATATTGTCTTGTTAAATAACTATAAAAATCTAAACCATCATTACTAGAATCTATTTTTTCTACTAGATTAAGACATTCTACTTCAAAAGTGATATCTTCAATGCTAAAAATTTCTTTCATTTCATTTGGAGTATTAGAAGATAAATTTCCTAATTTTTCATAAGCTAATAATAGTAAACAAAATGAATTGAATTTTTTATTAGTAACTAAAAAGTAAATAATTCTATCATTTATTAAAACATCTTTTGAAGCTAATTTCTTTTCTTTTATTAAATATTTTTTTGCATATTCTTCATAATATATAGAAATAAATTCTGTTAAAAAAATACGATTATGTGATAGAATACAGTCCCCATTTGTATAATGAAAAAATTCATGAACTAAAGTTGTAATATCTGTATAGTCAAAAGATCTATTTATATTTATTTCATTAAAACCTTGGTTATTATTATAATCATGAATATAGCTATAATGTGAATCAAAATATTCTTTTTCATATGAAAAATCTAATATACCGTTTTGTAATATTTGATCATATTTACTCAAATATTTTGTATCTATTGAAGAAATTATTTCTCTTGCAATTAAATAAACATCATTAAACGATAAATTATTTTCTTGGCTTTTTTCTTTTTTATGAATACCATTAAATTCATTCATAATTATTTCACTTAATTTACAAAAGTTATCTATCTCATCAATGAAAATAGGATCATATTTTTGAGCTTCAACAAAAAAATCATTTAAATAAGAATTTAATTTTTTATACATTTCTTCGTTCATAATATCATATAATCCTCCTTAATCATACATTATATCAATATCAACATAGGTATCGATTCCATCAATAATTCCATCATCACATATTTGCCAAAATTTATAATTTTTTTGATAATTTGTTTGAGTCGTATAATGTGCAAGCCATATATCATATTTTGTTGGTAACCAAATTTGTTCTAAATAATTTTTACTTCCATAAATCATGCCTTTATACCCGGCATCCTCTATAGTTTTTAAAAAATCTTCAGCTAAAGATGTAAGCCCAAAGAAACTCAAATTATAGGAATTAAAATCATTCCAATCTTCCCAATCAAATGCAATTGGTAAACTAACTTTATAATCTTTTATCTGTTCTAATAACCATTTTGCATCATTGATAGCTTCTTTACTAGTAGAAGCATAAGAATAAAAATATATACCTACTGGAATATCATACTTATTTGCATTTTCTATATTTTGGATAAATTTGCTATCAATATAATACTCACCATTTGTTCCCTTAGTACCTCCAACTTTAATAATTATAAACTCTACACCAGCATTTTTAATTTTTTCAAAATCAATATCTTTTTGCCACCCAGAAACATCAATTCCAATTTTCGTATTTTCTGTTTTATAATTTTTTATTATATCATTAAAATATGTATATGTTTTATTCGAAGTATAATTCGAATTTGTTGGTTCATATACGCGCAAATTAAATTCTTTTTTAGTAACGTTATTACTACTATCAGTTGCTATAAACGTTAAAGGATAAGATCCAACTGTACTTAAATCATACTCGCCTTCTATAACACACTTTGGGTTATTATCATAATTATCACCACATAGAATTTTTTCTGTTAAATTATCATTACTTCCTTTGGCAATACTATAACTATTTGAAAGCCATACAACTGGAGAAACAGTATCTACTATATCTATTTTATATGAGTAGTCTAATTTTATATTATCATCATTAATAAACTTAAATTTAATTTCTTTTTGACCTATTTTTGTTGAATCTATAATATAATCATCGATAATTTTACCATTGATATTTTTTATAAAATCAGAAACTTTCTTCTTATCATTAAATTCCAGAGTCATATTATCAACTAAAACTATTTCAATTTTAGCATATTTAATTCTTAAATAAGAATATATAAAATAACTAAATACAATTAAACTTAACAATACTATAACAATTAAAAATATACTAATTTTTTTCTTTTTCATAATTAAATCCTTTTTGACATCATTTCATTATTATTTTCTTTATATCCTAGGTTTTCATAAAAACTTTTAGAACAACTACTATCAAGATAACTAAAATTAAATTTTGTATTAAAAAAATCTTCGCATAATTCTTTATTTGCCAAAACATATTTCAATAAATTAGTTCCAATATGTTCAATAGTATTTTGATAATCTTTTGCAATAAATAATTGATCTATGAATAGAGTTTCAAAAGTTTTAGAAACATAGCATCCACCAATTAACAATCCATTTTCATATGCTGCAAAAGGTAATATATTACCTTTTGTCATTTCGCGATAAAAATAAGTTTTATCTGGATTTAAATTTTTATAATCATATACTTCAAATCGTAATTTTTCTAAAGCTAAAATATTTTGCTCACTTAAATCAACTTTTTCATATTTAATCATATACATCACATTTTAATTATACTTAAATGCTTATATTTTTTCAACACATTAAAAAATATAGTAAATAACACTATATTAATTATTTCTTTATAAATCTCCATTCATTAAATCTTTTAGTCATATATTCATCATCATATTTTCTATCTAAAATATTAATTACTTTATTTTTTGACTCAACGCCTTTATGGCGATAAGACCATCTTGTTATACAAATCATCGTAAAAATGAAATCAATTAACATTATCATAGCTAAAATATAACAAATTTTAGTTAATATTTTACCTTTTATTTTTTCATAAAATTTATCCCATATTGGCATTACAAAATATATAAATATTAATCCAACGAATCCCCATACTATAGTCATAAATAAGCAAATATAACCATTAATATTTAAAAAATACCTTCCATAATACCAAGCACGCATACCTAAACCATATTCTAAAATATAACCACAAATATATTCTACAACATCTCCAACTAAGCATGAAAATAAAAATTGTATAAATATATTTTTATTTTTTAATCTTCTACCACATAAATAAAATAAAGCAGCTCCAATACCGTATATTAAACAAAATGGTCCAATCATAGAGACAACATGAGATTCCCATCTACCATATTTAAATTTACACCAGATGCCTTCCATTAAAAAACCTAAAATATTTCCTATCATATACAACCAAAAAGCTTTTTGAAACACTTCACTTTTTGTTTCTTTTTTTACAACTTCTTCCATATAATAATTCCTATCTATATTATTTAATTGATTTTATTATATCTAAAGTTGATTTTTAAATCAAATATTTCATCTACTTTTATAAAAGTGTTTTAGTTAATTTTTTATTGGGATATTCAATCCTATTATAAGTTATATCAACATTTTCTTTTAATAAGCGCAAATATTCTTCTAATTCTCGTAGAGTTTCATTTAATTCTTCTTTATTTTTATTGTCTTTAGCGTTTTCATTTAAACATAAAAACTTATCATATACTTTTTGAATTAATTCTACATTGTTATTTCGTTTTTCAATTATTTGTTTTGTTAATGTATCAATCGTATTTTCTTTACAAATATAGTTTGGTAATCTCATTGGATTAAAAACAAAAGAATTTAACAAAATACTACTTTCATCAGAATTTATTTGATATCCTTGATTAAATACAATTTTCATACAATATACAGAATCATTAGTTTTATATTCTATTGGATAACTATAGCAGTCTTTTAATACTTCCATATTTTCCAGCCAATTAAAGATATGTGATTCATTAATTGTATAAAAAAAATTATATTCTTTGAAATCAATATCTGATAAACATATATACTTTAATCCTAAGTTATTTATTTTATCCATAACTTGTTTTATTAAAAATAAATTATCTTTATTGTTTAATAAATATTCATAAAAATAATTTAATCTTCTATCTTCTATAACATTACCATCAGATGTTATAAGTGGCACAACAAATTCAAGGCAATCATATTCGTTTAAAATATCTATTATTTCTTTATTTTCAATTATAAAATTTTTATATTTTCTATTTAATACATGAGATTCATTTATAATGTATTCAAACATTTTTCTTCTTTTGTTTTTACTATCAATTATTATTTCTAGTTGATTACGAAATTTTTTGAAATCCTTATTTTTGCTAACTAATTCTAATAAAGTATACATTTCATTTATTGAAATTATTTTTTCAAAGTCATTTTCATTTTTCATTTTGATCCTCCTATTTGATGTATATTATTAAAAAATTTTTAAATACATTTACCAATTAATAAAATATACTTTTATTATTCGCCAATTAATTTATTTCAAATTTTTTTTCTTACTAATTTTTGTTCTTCTGTTAGTGTAGGAACTATATAATTTTTAACTGCATCTGTATGAACTGCATAATTTAATTTAGATAATA
Source organism: Bacilli bacterium (assembly GCA_016297695.1). GTDB lineage: Bacteria > Bacillota_I > Bacilli_A > RF39 > UBA660 > RUG14121. Next base: position 1,159 of record JAEDGC010000064.1, on the reverse strand, counting down.
ATCTATTAGCATGCCATTCAATTTTTTGTTGATACATTTCATTACTTTTTAATCTTTCAAATTCTTTTATTAAATAAAGTTTAAATTCAGGACTTAACCAACTAGCAAATTCAAAGGCTATATCAGGATGTGCAAATGTTCCACCATCATATCTTCCAGATTTTGAAACAATTCCAATTGCATTAGTTTCTTTAATCCATTTTTGTGGGGACATTTTAAATTTATTACTGCCTGCTTCGTTTTTAAAGGTAGCGAATTCGCCCCCTTTAAAATTTTTATTATTCATACTTTCCCATAGCCCCAAATAAGAAATAACTTCTTTATTTCTCATCCAATCTCTAATTGGAAGCCTTGGTTCTTCTGAATCAGCATATCTCGCTAAATCAGTAAGCGAGATATAATCTACATCTTCAATTCTCATTATTCCTATTTTATTATCTATAACATTTATTTCAGTTTTTACTAAATCTTTTGACATATATTGCTCCTTTCTAAATAGTCAGAAAAGTCTGACTAATCGTCTTCCTATATCAATTTTACCATAAAATTTAGTTAATTATCTTTATAATTCAAAATCATCTTTCTTTTCATCTTCTTTATTTTCTTTTTATAATAGGTTAATAATCCAATAATAAATTTTGCATATTCTTCTAGTATTAAGTAATCATTTCCTTTAACTTTTAATATATGTGGTTTAACATAATCAAACCGACATATCATGTCTATCTTTCAATTAAGTTCATCACTTATTTTCAAGTTTTTAGTTTCTATCTCAAACATAATTATCACTCAACATTCGTTTAAAGCAGAAAAAAACTAACTATTTCTAGCTAGTAATCTATTACTTAAACCCGAAAGTGTCCGAGTTTCCTATCAATCTGGTGCAGGTAGAGGGACTTGAACCCGCACGGATCACTCCACTAGATCCTAAGTCTAGCGCGTCTACCAATTTCGCCATACCTGCAATTAAATGGTGGACCTTGTAGGACTCGAACCTACGACCGCCCGGTTATGAGCCGGATGCTCTAACCAACTGAGCTAAAGGTCCATGACTTCTTAATTATACTATAAACTTTTTTTCTTTTCAATATATTTTATGATAAATTTTATTTTTTATAATACATAGTGACCCCGGTTATTATGTATTTTTTTCATTTTG
>JAEDGC010000063.1 GCA_016297695.1 Bacilli bacterium | reverse complement strand
AAGAGGATTAGAAAAAGGATTAGAACAAGGATTAGAACAAGGATTAGAACAAGGAGAAAAATCATCATCCATAAAAATAGCAAAAAGTTTACTTGATTCAGGTATGGAACTTGAAGAAATATCTAAACATACAAATTTGTCATTAAAAGATATATTACAATTAAGAAAAACTAGTATTTAAATAAGTAAAAGTTATAATAATTTTAAATTTGCATATGAAGATATATTATTAATATTATAATTTTTTTATCAAAATTTTGGCTTAAAAATAGCCAATTTTTTTGTTGACAATATTATTTTACATTATATATAATGGTATAAAATAAACTAGTAGGGAGAATTAACAATATGCCAAAGTTACAAAAATTTAAAAAAGATAATAAAAAAATAACAACTAAAAATATGATTGTATCACTATCTATAATAATGTGTTTACTAATTGTAGTTGTTATAACAAAATCCTATGCAATATATAAAATGCAAAAAGAATTTGATGTAATAAAAAATCAAATAGGAAACTACTCAATGGGAGATGTAAGAGTAGCAGTATTAGTAGATGGAAAAGAAACAGATACATTTCCAAGTTATGAGACAAATTACAAAGTAGAAAGTATTGAATGTAGTAATGGAGTAACAGCAACATTTGATACAATAAATTGGCAAATAAATATAGCAGATATGAGTGCAACAAGTACAAAATGTACAGTATCATTTAATTCAAAAGAAACAAATGAAACAACACCAGTTTCATATACTAAAGTCAACATATGTAACTTTAAGTACCTCAAATTTACCGAGTCATAGCCATGTAATACCATCATTAAGTGGATCTGCGACTGGTGGTAATCATAATCATAATACTGGTATTAGAGTACAGTGGTATAATGGATCAAATGCTGGAATTCCGACAGAATGGTCATCATCAGGAAATAATTTAGTAGTTGATAAAGAGACAATTTATACAGGATATAGTGGAAATTTAAATTTAAGTGTTTCAACAAATTCCTCAAATACAAGTTCTACAGGATCTGGTTCATCATTTAGTATCCAAAATCCATACATAGCAGTATACATGTATAAAAGAACAGCATAAAAGTTTATTTTATTATAAACTAATATGTTTTTCTTTTTTTTATTATAGAGCTTTGATAAAATATAAAAGAAGGATGTGATAGAATGAAAAATATAATTGTAGGACAATCAGGTGGACCTACTGCAGTTATTAATTCTTCAGTAGCCGGAGTTTATTTAGCTGCTAAAGAAATTGGAAGTGACCATATTTATGGTATGGTTCATGGTATTGAAGGATTTTTAAAAGGAGAGTTTATTGATTTAAAAGAAGAATTAGATGATGAAAAAGTTGAATTATTAAAAAGAACACCTTCTGCATATTTAGGGTCTTGTCGATATAAATTACCTAAATTTGAAGAAGCTAAAGATGTTTACGAAAAAATATTTGTTAAATTAGATGAATTAGATATTGAATATTTCTTCTATATTGGAGGTAATGATTCAATGGACACAATTAAAATGTTATCTGACTATGCAAAAGAAAACGGTAAAAAGCAAAAATTTGTTGGAATTCCTAAAACGATTGATAATGATTTGCCAATAACAGATCATTGTCCAGGATACGGCTCAGCAGCAAAATATATAGCTACAAGTATTAAAGAAATTATTCGTGATAACGCATCATTTGGTGTAGAAAAACCAACTGTTTGCATTGTTGAGATAATGGGTAGACACGCAGGTTGGTTAACAGCAGCTGCTGCACTGGCAAAAGGTGATGATTGTGAGGGTGTTGATGCTATTTATTTACCTGAAGATACATTTGACTTAGAAGAATTCAAAAATAGAATAAAAAAATTGGCAGAGGAAAAAAATTCAGTAGTAATTGCAATTTCTGAAGGTATTGCAACATCCGATGGTAAATTTGTTTGTGAATTAGGTGATTCTAATAAATCAGTTGATGCTTTTGGGCATAAACAATTATCTGGAGCTGCTGTAACTCTTGCAGATATTATTCATAATGAAACTGGTTTAAAAACAAGAGCAATTGAATTTTCTACACTACAAAGAGCTGCAACACATTTAGCGTCTTTAACAGATATAGAAGAAGCAATAAAAGTAGGTTATGAAGCAGTAATGGCTGCAAATCGTGGCGTAACTGGAGAAATGGTTGTAATGCTTAGAGAGGAGAATAAAGAGTATAAAATAAATTATTCATTATATGATATTCATGACATTGCTAATATAGAGAAAAAAATTCCTTCTAATATGATTGATAGTGAAAATAAACAATTAACAGAAGATTATATTAAATACGCTAAACCACTAATTATGGGAGAGTTGACTCCAATATATACTAATGGATTACCAACGCATTTAATTAGAAAATAAATTTATTCCATAAATATAAAAGGTAACTTAAAGATGTGACTTAAAGACTTTATTTAAAGTCTTTTTTTTGTTATAATCTTAATGTTTGGAAGTGATGTTATGAATTTGCCAGATTTAAATGAAGCAAGAAAAAGAACTGATAAAGAAGTTTTATATTTAGAAAATGATAATAATATAAAAAATATGTTTGATGGGAAAAAATATTTTTTAAAAACTTATGGTTGTCAAATGAATGTTCATGATTCTGAAGAAATAAGAAAATATTTAGAATTATTAGGATTTAATGAAACAGAAGTTTTAGAAGAATCTGATATTGTTGTTTTAAATACATGTGCAATACGTGAAAATGCTCATGATAAGGTATTTGGTTATTTAGGAAGATGCAAACATTTAAAAAAAGAAAAACCAGAATTAATAATTGCAATTGGTGGATGTATGAGCCAAGAAGAAAATGTTGTCAATGAGATAAAATCAAAACATCCATATGTTGATATTGTTTTTGGTACTCACAATATCAATGAATTACCTAAACTTATAGTAAATGCTAAAGGTTCTTTAGATATTGAAGTTTATTCTAATGAAGGTAATGTATTTGAAAATGTTTTATATTCAAGAGATTCAAAAATAAAAGCATGGGTTAATATAATGTATGGATGCGATAAATTTTGTACATATTGTATAGTTCCTTATACTCGTGGCAAGCAAAGAAGTAGAAAAATAGATAAAATTTTAGAAGAAGTAGTTGAACTTAAAAATGCAGGATATAAAGAAATTACTCTTTTAGGTCAAAATGTGAATGCTTATGGAAAAGATTTAAATGATAATTCATCATTTAGTAAATTACTTGAAGAAACAGCTAAAATTGGTATTGAAAGAATACGCTTTGTAACGTCACATCCATGGGATTTTACCGATGAAATGATTGAAGTAATAGCAAAATATGATAACATAATGCCATACATCCATTTGCCTCTTCAATCTGGATCATCTAAAATATTAAAACTTATGGGAAGACGTTATACTAAACAAGATTATTTAGATTTATATAATAAAATTAAAAATAAAGTACCAAATTGTGCTATTACTACTGATATTATAGTAGGATTTCCTAATGAAACAGAAGAAGATTTTAATGAAACTTTAGATGTAGTAAATGCTTGTAAATATGATGGGGCTTATACATTTATTTATTCACCTCGTGAAGGAACTCCAGCAAGTAAAATAAAAGATTCAGTTGATTTAAAAACAAAAGAAGAAAGACTTTATAAATTAAATGAATTAGTCAATAAATATAGTTTGGAAGCTAATAAGAATTATGAAGGCAAGAATGTTAAAGTTTTAGTTGAAGGAATTAATGAAAAAGATTCTAATAAAACTTTTGGATACACTGAAACTATGAAACTTGTAAATATTTCAGGTGGGAAAGATTATATTGGACAAATTGTTGATGTTAAAATAACAGATGCCAAAAGTTTTAGTTTAGATGGGGAAATAGTAGAATTAAGGTGATTTGATGGAAAAACAAAAATTAATAATAGTTGAAGGCCCACAAGGAACTGGAAAAACAACTTTAACAAATTATTTAAGAGATAATATTCCAGGTTCAAATTTATATCGTTTATCTGGACAAAAAGATAAAACAAATACTGGAAAAGAATATAGTAAAAAGATGTATAATGCTTTATTAGAATACTTAGAGTCAATGCAAGAAATACCTATGGATTTAATCTTTGATAGAACATTTTTTACAGAAGAAGTTTATGCAAGATTAGGATATAAAGAATATGATTTTACTGATATATATAATGAATTAGTAAATAAACTAATAGGATTAAATTATGATATTTATTTTATTTCGTTATATTTAGAAAATGTTGAATTATTTAGACAAAGATTAGATAGAGAAAGCCATCATAATTATCAATCTTTTAGTATTGAAAATAGTGTAAATCAGCAAAATACTTATAGTCAATTAGTTGAAGGATTAATGAATAAAGGTATTAATATCATCAAACTTCCAATGGATGATTTTGCAAAATCTTATGAAATTATTGATGATGTTTTTAAATTAAAGGAGATAAGATAATATGACAACTAGTGATTTTGATTATCAATTACCAGAAGATTTAATTGCTCAAACTCCTTTAAAAAATCGTGATTATTCTAAATTAATGATTGTAGACAAGAATAGTGGTAAAACTCAAGATGAAACATTCAAAAATATAATAAATTATTTAAATAAAGGTGATGTTCTTGTATTAAATGATACTAAAGTAATACCTGCAAGATTAATTGGTGAAAAAATAGATACAAAAGCTACTATTGAATTACTTTTATTAAAAGAATTAGGTGAAAATAAATGGGAATGTTTATCGAAACCAGCCAAAAGATTAAAAGTTGGAACAATAATTAGTTTTGGAGATGGGTTATTAAAAGCTGAAGTTATAGAAAAATTTGATGAAGGTATAACACATGTTAAATTAATATATCAAGGAATACTAATGGAAATTTTAGATAAATTAGGAACAATGCCACTTCCTCCATATATTCATGAAAAATTAGCTGATCAATCAAGATATCAAACTGTATATGCTAAAAATATTGGTAGTGCAGCAGCACCTACCGCAGGTCTTCATTTTACTAAAGAATTATTAGAACAAATAAAAAATAAAGGTGTAATTATTGAATATGTGACACTTCATGTCGGTCTTGGTACTTTTAGACCAGTTGAAGTTGAAGACGTTACAAAACATAATATGCATAGTGAATTTTACAGAATGTCAAAAGAAACAGCTGATGTTTTAAATCTTGCTAAAAAAGAAGGAAGAAAAATTTATGCAGTTGGAACAACTTCTACTAGAACTTTAGAAACTATTATGACAAAATATAATGAGTTTAAAGAATGTAGTGGAAATACAAATATTTTTATTTACCCAGGATATGAATTTAAAGCAATTGATGGTTTAATTACTAACTTTCATTTACCAAAATCGACTTTACTTATGTTAGTAAGTGCTTTTACGACTAAAGAAATAATGTTAAATGCCTATAAAGAAGCAATAAATAAACAATATAGATTTTTCTCTTTTGGAGATGCAATGTTTATAAAATAATAATAAAATAGCGTTAATACTATTTTATTTTTTATTGACAATTTTTCTTTTGTAATGGTATACTGATAATATAATAGGAGAAAGTGAAAATGAACAAGAAAAAGATACTAATACCTATAGTATCAGGTGTAGCAACATTAGGAATATTAACAGGAATATCATATGCATACTTTAGTGCCAAAATAAATGAAGTAAATAAAACAGAAACAATAATGAAATCTAATGAATTAGGATTAACATTTACAGGAGTAAGTGAAATAAATGCTAGTAGCATGATACCAGGAGATAGTTTTACAAAAACATTTAGTGTAGAAAATACAAGTAATAGAGCAGTAACATATAATATATATATGCAAAATATTACAAATGAATTTAATGAAGATTTAGTATATACACTAAGTGATGAAGATGGAGAGGTAGTATCAGAAGTAGCACTACCAGTTACAAGCACTGAAAAAACATATTTAAAAACAAATATTGAAATAGAATCAGGAGTAATAAAAAACTATACTCTAAAAATAGAATATAAATATTTAGATACACCACAGAATGACTATCAAGGAAAGACATTTAATGCAATATTAGGAATAGATACAAATGAAACAAGTATTAGAAAATCCACAAAAGTGTTAGCGAAAGTATCAAGTGTAACAGATGATAAATCATCAACAGGAACTATAAAAGTAGTTAATAATACCAATGAAACACAAACTTATGATTTAATGTTAAGCGATTTAGTTGATATCGATGAATTATCTACTGGATATGTTTATTCAGTTTCTAAAAATGAAGAAGAAGTAATAACAAATGAAGAATTACCAACAACAGATCAAGTAATATTAGAAAATCAAACAATAGAATCAGGTAAAATAGATAATTATACTACATCAATAGAAATACCAGGTGTTAATTTATATAATATGATAAAAGAAAATTCGTCAAATGAAACAATTGATTTTAGTGTAAGAAGTGGAACATCAGGGACAAACGGTATTTATTCAACAACTGCAACAGAAGGAAATAAAGAAGTATATTATTATAGAGGAAATGTAGATAATAATATAATATTTAATGATATGTGTTGGAAGATAGTAAGAACAACAGAAACCCGAGGAGTAAAATTAATATATAATGGAAAACCAACTGATGGACAATGTCTTGCAACTGGTACTGCAACACAAATAGGAATAAGTAGTTTTAATCCAAGTTATACTGGTAATGCATATGTAGGATATATGTATGGAACACCAGGAGCTAGTAGTTATTCAGAAACACACACAAATACAAATGAATCAAAAATGAAAAAATATATTGATACTTGGTTTAACAACAATTTTGATAATGAAACAACTTCTATATTAGAGGATACAATATTCTGTAATGATAGAAGCACAACAACAGGAACAAACAATAATACATTTGGAAGTTCATATGGAAGTTTAGGATATGGAACAAAAGCAACAGCATATGGCGTGAATGCAAGAGCATCAGAATATACAATCATCCCAAATCCTACTTTAGTTTGTCCACAAGATAATGATAAATTTACAGTTAGTACAGCAAATGGAAATGGAGCATTAAAATATCCAGTTGGATTAATTACTTCAGACGAAGCTGTATTTGCAGGATTTAATACAAAGTCATCAAATAATAGTGATTATAAAGATACAAATAATTATTTATATACAAATAGTAATTATTGGGCTTTAACACCTGTCTATGTAAATACTAGTGGTGCCGCTGGTGTAACAATTGTTTCTAGTGTTGGTTCTGTTGGATCTCATTATGTAACTGGTAATGGTACTGATGGTGTGCGCCCAGTAATTTCACTTGCTGATGGTACACTAGTAAAATCTACAGGAGATGGAACAAGCACAAACCCATATGTAGTTAAATAGTTATATATGAAGTGATAAAATTTGATATTAATAGTAAATATAAAAAATAAAATAGCGTTAATACTATTTTATTTTTTTGTTAAAGAAAATTCATCAGTAATTGTTGGAAATCTATTGTTGTATGCGCTTTCTAATTTTAAAAGATTAAAATCTAGAGTAAAACCAAATTCTTCTTTAAATCTTTTAGATATATTTTTCATTAATGATTCTTCAAATGAAATTTGTAATAATTTAAGTTCAGGATCAAAAGCAAATATTAAGAATAAATATGATTCATCATTTATTTGAATTTCTTTATCTAATTTTTTAGATTCTTTATTTAAATAAATATATATTTGATAAAGTTTATCTTTAAAAGATATATTGTCATACTCTTCTGACCATAACAAGGCTAAATTTTCTATTTCATTTTTTCTTTCTTCTGTAATTGTTTTAAATCTATAAAATTTATTTTTTTCATAAAAATATCTCTTTTGAGTATTCATGTAATTTATTTCATTTATTACACTATATGTGCCATAGTAACCATTATTTCCCATATTCTTCTCCTTAAATGTATTCGTTATTTTAATATAAATATTATGTAGAGTCAATAATTTATGTTATAATGTTAAGTCTTTTATGGCACATTTTGGACAGACAAAATGTGTTATAAAAT
>JAEDGC010000016.1 GCA_016297695.1 Bacilli bacterium | reverse complement strand
AAATTACTAATTATTATTTTATAAAAATAGGACAAAATCACTAATTAGTCACAAAAATTAATAACCATGAAATATTTTATTTACTTCTTTAATATAATTTGTTATAATACTTGCGAGTATTTTGATACTCCTTGTTTCTTTTTTATAAAGAAACCAAAAGACCATAAGGAGGTGTAAGATAATGAGAAACTATGAAATAATGTTTATCGTTAAAGCTACAATGGAAAGTGATGAAATAAAAAAATCTGCTGAAGCAATGAAAAAAATTATCACTGATTACAAATCAAAAGTTGTAGACTTTAAAGAATTAGGCGAAAAGAAGTTAGCTTATCCAATAAACAAAGAAGTTAGTGGATATTATTATGTTATGACTGTAGAAGCTACAGTTGATGCTATTAATGAATTTGACCGTAAAGCTACTCTTGAAGAAAAAGGTGGAAGCTTAATTAGACATTTAACAATAAAATTAGATGAGGAATAGAATTATGAATAAAGTTATTTTAATTGGAAGACTTGCTAGAGATCCAGAAATGCGTACAACATCTAGCGGAATTAGTATGACAAGATTTACAATAGCGGTTAGTAGACCATTTAATACACAAGATGGACAACAACAAACTGACTTTATAAATTGTATAACTTGGAGAAGACAAGCAGAAAATGTTGCTAAATATTGTTCCAAAGGTAGTCAAGTGGCTGTTGAAGGAAGAATTCAAGTTAGTAGTTATGATGCTCAAGACGGTACAAAAAGATATACCACTGATGTAGTATGTGATAATGTAACATTTTTAGGATCTAAAGCTGGTAATACAAACTTTACTAATGATAATTATAATGCAGAGACTTCTGAAGTTCCAACAGCTGATATTTCAGAAGATCCATTTAAAGACTTTGGTGATGAAATAGCCCTTAGTGACGATGATTTACCATTTTAAAGAAGGGAGATAAGATCATGGCAGAATTTTATAGAAAAAAGAAAAAAATATGTCAAATGTGTGCTGGAAAAAGCGTTGATTATAAAGATGTTATGATTATTAATAAATATATTAATGAAAAAGGCAAAATAATGCCAAGAAGAATGACTGGAGCATGCGCTAAACATCAAAGACATATTGCTCAACAAATTAAGTATGCAAGATTTATGGCTTTAATACCATATGTTAAATAATTGAATAGTTTAAATGAACTATTCTTTTTTTATTAATTTACAATGTATTTTCTTTTTGTTATAATTAAGTTATATAATAAAGGGTTGATAGTATGTTTGGCAAAATTATAGATATAAAAGATAAAATTTTATATATTGAAAATTTAAAAAAAATAGCATTAACTAATTATATTGGATACCATATAATTTTTGATGGAGCAAAAAAAATCGTTGGAGAAATAACATTTGTTACCGCTTCAGATTTTCAAGTTAAATTGCTTGGTGAAATATTAAATGGAAATTTTATACCTGGAATTGATGTATATCCTCTTTCTAATACTCCAATAAGATTAATTTATAAAAATGAATTAGAATTAATTATTGGTAGTCAAGAAATTTATGCTCCAAAAACATTATTATTTGGCAAATCTTCTATATATGATGGGTATTATAATACATGTAGTTTAAATGATTTTTTTAGTAATCATTTTGCAATTATTGGAAATACAGGTAGTGGTAAATCATGCGGTGTAGCAAGATTAATTCAAAATATTTTTTCGGAAAATAAAAAGAATCCAACTAACAGTCACATAATAATTTTTGATGCTTATGGAGAATATAAAAGTGCTTTTAGTACAATTGATTCTCATCCAGATATAAATGTCAAATGCTTGTGTAGTGATGGAAACTTAACTAGTGATAATGATGAAATTATAAAAATTCCACTATATCTTCTTGAAGCTGATGATCTTGCTTTATTATTAAATATAACAGATTCACAATTAATTACTACTTTGGAAAAAACTCTTACCTATGTTTATATTTTTAAAAGTGAAGATAAACTTTGTGAAAAATATAAAAATGACATAATTGCTAAAGTTTTTTTAGATATATTATCAAGTGGAAAGCCTGCTCAACAAATACGTGATCAATCTTTAGCATTTTTGTCTAAATATAACACTGAAAATTTAAATCTAGAAACAATTATACCTCAAATGGGATATAATAGAACAATTAGACAATGTTTAAATATAGATCCTCAAGGAAAGATACTAGCGGTAGAATTATTAATGGAAAATTTAAAAAAATATTCTGAAGTTTCAATTGAAAAAATAAGCGTTAGACCTACAGAATATAATTTAGATGACTTATATAATGCTCTTGAATTTGCATTAATTAGTGACGGAGCTGTTAATAATACTAGCGTTTATGAAAAATTAAGTGTTTTAAAAACAAGTCTTCATAGTTTGATTACAAGTGAGAACAGAAAATTTTTTGATTACAATGGATATGTAAGTAGAGAAACATTTGTTAAAAATTTATTTACATCTTCCAATGAAGAAAATGTACAAATAGTTGATGTAAATTTTAATGGAATTGATGATAGATTAGCCAAAACTTTATGTAAGTTATTTGCCAAAATTTTATATAAATTTTCCACAACAATTGAAGATAGAGGAACATTTCCAATAAACATGATAATTGAAGAAGCACATAGATATGTTCAAAGTGATAATGATATTAATGTTATTGGTTACAATATTTTTGATAGAATAGCAAAAGAGGGACGAAAATACGGAATTTTAATAGGTTTAATAACTCAGAGATTAGCTGAATTATCTTCTACAGTATTAAGCCAATGTTCAAATTTTATAGTATTTAGATTATATTATCCAGAGGATATTCAAATGATTTCAAATATTTCATCAAATGTAACACTTGAGGCAATTGAACGTGTAAAATCATTAAGACCTGGTTCAGCATTGCTTTTTGGAACAGCATTTAAAGTTCCAGTGATAACACGTTTTGAAATTCCAAATCCAATGCCAACTAGTACAAGCGTTGATATAACTGGAAGATGGTATAATGATAATTAATATTATTAATTGAAAAAAGCCAACATTTATGCTATATTAATAATGAGAGAATAAAGGAGTTGAAAGTATGCAAAATGAAGTTATTGCAAAAATAGATATTTTATTAAGTATGTGTGAAACTTCTTCTGATTTAAGTACTTTGCAAATTCAATTAGATGAATTAGAAAAAACTTTAGCAGAAAAAGAAAGCAAATTAAAATTGTTGAAATCTTCTATAAATGATGAAAAATATTATGATGAAAGTTCAGAAATAGTAGATAAGAATATTGAAATATCTTTAAACAAGAAAATAAAATCATTAAAAAAATCATATTTAGAAATAGAAAAACAAATAGAGGAAGAATTAGAAAAAGAAGATTCTTGTAATCAAGAATTAGAAAATTTACAAGCTTCAATTAAGGAAAAAGAAGAATTTTTACATGTTTTAAATGAAAAGAAAAAAATGCTAGATAGTTCAGTTAATTTTGATAAATTAATAAAAGATACTGAGGAAAAACTAAAGAAAGATAACAAAGAATTTAAATCAAAGAAAAAAACATATGATAAAATTCAAGGAAAATTAGAAGTTTTAAGTTTTTCAAAATCAGAATTTGAGAAAAAAATAGAAGATGAAAGTTCTAAATTAATTGATGTAAAGGCAAATCTTTTGAATAAAAGAAATTATGTTAATAATGAATTAAAAGAGGAAGATGACAAAAATTTATCTGAATTAGAAAATGATATTGGTATCTTAAAAAAGGAAAGAAATGAAATATTAGATAATCCAATATTTATAGCTCAACAAGCTAAAAGTTATTTGTTTGATGAAGATTATACAAGTGCTTTAAGAGAAATAGAAGTTTTAAAAGAAATAATTGTTAAACAACCTTATATGGGCATAGAAGGTATTAATGCTAAAGAAAATTTAGAAGTAGAGCTTGAAAATGCCCAAGCTAAAAGAGATGAATTTTCATCTATGATCAACTCCAAAAATTATGAAAGTGTCGATACAACTTTAATAAAAGATAGATTGTCATATATTACTGATAAAAAACAAAATTTGCTTGATGAAATAGAAAATATAAAAGAAAAAATCAAATCAATTGATACAGTTGAATTAGATGATTTATGCAATAGAATAAATTACTGTGAGAATGAAGCTGAAAATCTAAAAAATAAAATTTCTGAGTTTAAAGAAAATTCTGAAAATGATGAAGTTCAAATCAATAAAAAAGTTTCATTACAAGCTTCATTATTGAAAAAAGAAGAAGAATTAAATAATATATTAAAACTTTTAGAATCATATAAAAATGATAGAAATTCATTAATTATGAAAAGTTATGATTTAGAAGTAAATCAAATTAAGAGTTTAGAATCAGAAATAGAAATATTAGAAAAAGAAATTAAAAAATTAAATAAATTGATTATTTCAACTGATAAAGTTAAGGATACAATTGCCATTGAAAATGATAAAAATTATTTAAAAGAATTAAATAACAATATTAAAGCAATTAAGAAAAGACAATCATTAGATGAATCTCCAAATGAAATCTATAAAGATATTGAGATAATTTTGGGTAAAAATATTGATTTAGAATCTCAAGTTGAAAAAAAAGATTTAAATGATTCTTTAGAAAGTGATGAATATTCTTACGAATTTGATTCTTCTAAATTTGAAGAAAAACTTGATGATATAGAACAATTAGATATTTTAAGTGATAATGATAATATCAGTGAAGATGATACTTTAATAGAAGATAAACAAACTGAAGAAGAATTAAATTTAACAGATAATAATGAAGAAGAAACATTAGATAATATTGATAATGAGGAAACATTAAATGATAGTTTTATTGAACAAATTGATGAACCTCTAAGCATTGATTCATTAAATGTTATTGATGATGAAGATTTAGCTTTAAATGTTATGGATATAAATAATGTTGAAGAAAATAAAATTAAAGTTATTAATATAGAGCCTTTAGATAATAATTCAAATGACGATAATAGCGAATTCTTAATTGGAGACTATAATTCATAGAGGTGATATAAATGGGTTTAAGTATAAATACAATAATAACTTTAGAAAATAATGAGAAATATATAGTTTTAAATGAAACTTTTTATCAAGGTTCAAAGTATTTCATGGTAATGGGTGTAGATGATAATAAACAAGTTTTACCCGATAAAGTAGCTATATTTAAAGAGTTAATTGAGGGATTAGATACATATGTTATCAAAATAGATGATCCAGAATTAAAAAATGAATTAGCTAAAGAATTAAAAGAACAAATATAATTAATAAGGTGCAAAATAATTTGCACTTTTAATATTTTAGTGTTAGAATAGTCTTATTAGAAAAGCGATGAAGATATTTTTAGTAGTATTATTAAACTAATTTAGAGAGTGATTAGATGGCTGAAATAATCACAGTTAATTAATAATATGAATTTCGTTTATTGGAGCTTTTAATAGTATGTAGTGCTTTAAACTATAAAGAGCAAGTATACCTTGAATTTGGGTGGTCCCGCGGAAAAGTTTATAATTTCGTCCCTTACTTTTGTAAGTGGCGTTTTTTTATTAGAAAGGAATATAATATGAAAGAATTAGAATTAATATTAGAAAATGCTAAAAAGGAGATAGAAGAATGTAGTAAAAGTGCTGATTTAGCTAATGTTAAAGCAAAATATTTAGGTAAAAAAAGTACATTAAGTGACTTATTGTCTAAATTAAAAGATATGTCAGTAGATGATAAGAAAATTTTTGGTAAAGAAATTAATGAAGCTAAAAATAATATAAATAAATTAATTGAGGACAAGAATAAATTAATAACTGAAAAATTATTAAATGAAAAATTAGAAAATGAAAGTATAGATATTTCATTGCCAGCTACATTTATAAAAGAAGGTACTCCTAATATTTTAGAAAAAGTTATCGAAGAAGTAGAAGAAGTATTTATGTCTATGGGATATGATGTTGTTGATGGTCCAGAAATTGAAGAAGATCGTTTTAATTTTGAATTATTAAATATTCCTAAAGGACATGCAGCAAGAGATGCTCAAGATACATTTTATATCGAAGATGAAAATATTTTACTTAGAAGTCAAACATCTCCTGTTCAAGCAAGAACAATGTTAAAAGGGAATGGTGAAATACCAATTCGTATGATTTGTCCAGGTAAAACTTATCGTCGTGATGATGATGATGCTACTCATTCTCATCAATTTATGCAAATTGAGGGCTTATTAGTTGATCATGATATTTCTTTATGTGATTTAAAAGGTACTTTTGATGTAATTGCTAAAAAATTATTTGGACCAGATGTGGTAACAAGATTTCGTCCATCATATTATCAATTTACAGAACCATCAGTTGAAACTGATATTTCCTGCTTTGCATGCCATGGTAAAGGATGTTCATTATGTAAAAATACGGGATGGATTACTATAAGTGGTGCCGGAATGGTTCATCCTAATGTTTTAAGAAACTGTGGATATGATCCGGAAAAATGGAATGGTTTTGCTTTTGGATTTGGAGCCGAAAGATGTGCAATGTTAAAATATGGAATTAATGATATTAGAACTTTTTATAACACTGATTTAAGAGAAGTTGCTAATTTTGATAGAAGAGAAGGTGAATAATATGATAAGCATGAATTGGGTAAAAAATTATGTTGATTTAACTGGTGAAGATTTACAAGATGTTGCAGTTAAAGTAACAAAAGCTGGTTTAAATGTTGAAGCTGTTATAACAAATCACATTGATAATTTAGTAGTTGGAGAAATAGTTGAATGCACAATGCATCCTGATAGCGATCACTTACATGTTTGCCTTGTTAATGATGGAAGTAGTAATTTACGTCAAATTGTTTGTGGTGCAAGTAATGTACGTTCTGGAATTAAGGTTATTGTAGCGTTACCTGGTGCTGTATTACCTGGAAATTTTGAAATTAAAGCTGGTAAAATAAGAGGAATTGAATCTAATGGTATGATTTGTGCAAAATTTGAACTAGGTTTAGAAGAGAAAACAGAAGAAACTTATAATGCTGGTATTACAGAGCTTGGAAGTGATGCAGTTGTTGGAACTGATCCTTTAGAATATTTAGGTTTAGATGATACTCTTTTTGATTTAGATAATCATAAAAGACGTAACAATGATTGTTATTATCATATTGGATTCGCTTATGAAGTTGGCACTATTTTGAACAAAAAAGTTACCTTACCTGATGCAAATTATCATGAAATAGAAGAAAATATAAATGATAAATTTTCATTAGAAATCGCTACTGAAAAATGTCCATTTTATATGGCTAAAATGGTTAAAAATGTTAAAATTGGTGAATCGCCTGAATACATAAAAAAACATTTAATAGCTGCTGGTATGCGTCCTATTAATAATGTTGTTGATATATCTAATTATGTTATGCTTGAATATGGGCAGCCTATGCATTTCTTTGATTATGATAAATTAGGTAAAAAAATATTAGTAAGAGATGCTAAAGATGGTGAAAAAATTATCACTTTAGATGGTAAAGAGAGAAATTTAACTGAAAAAGATATTGTTATAACTGATGGTAATAAACCAGTTTGTATTGCTGGAGTTATGGGTGGAGAAAATACAGAAGTAGATGAAAATACAACTTCTATTCTAATTGAATCAGCTATATTTGATTCTGTTTCAATTAGAAATACAGCTCAAAGATTAGATTTAAAAAGTGAAGCATCAATTAGATATGGTAAAGGTCTAAATTTTGAATATACAATAGCTGCTATTAATCGTGCATGTGCTCTTTTAGAAGAATATGCTAGTGGTGAAGTACTAAGTGGTGAAGTAGTTCATGATAAAGTTGATAAAACTTTAAAAACTGTCGATTTTACTGCTAATGATATTAATAAATTGTTAGGAATTGTCTTAACTGATGAGGATGTTAAAACTGAAATTTCCCGTTTAGATTTTGAATATGAATATCATGATAAAGTATTTCATGTTATTATTCCAAGAAGAAGATTGGATTTAGATCCTAATATAGCTGACATAGCTGAAGAAATTGGACGTTTATATGGATATGAAAATTTAGTTTCAACATTACCTAAAGTTCCAATTAGAAGAGGTACATATGCACCAGATGTTAAAATTAGAAAAGACATTTCTAAAAGATTAAGAAGTTTAGGATTAAATGAATGTAAGACTTATACACTTACAAGTCCAGAAATGGCTAAAACATTTAAATATGATGAAATGGAAAATGTTATTCTACCTAACCCAATGAGTATAGATAAATCTGTAGTTAGAACATCTATTATTCCATCTTTAATTAATACATATGACTACAATAAAGCTCGTAAAGTTAGTGATATTATGCTTTATGAAATTTCAAAAACGTATAATAAAGATTATAAAGAAACACAAAAAGTTGCTATGTTAATAAAAGGCAATTATATTGTTAATAGTTGGAATCATACTATTGTTAAGGCTGATTTTTATGTTTTAAAAGGTATTGTTGAAAATTTATTGAATTATTTAGGATTTAAAAATCGTTATTCTTTTGAGGTAACTAATGAAATTAAAGATTTGCATCCTGGAATGCAAGCCCGTGTTTTACTTGATCGTAAACCAATCGGATTAATTGGACGAATTCATCCATCTCTTAAGAAAGATGAAATCTATGTATGTGAACTTTCTATAAATTCATTGATGAGTTCTGTAAAACCACTAAAATATAAAGAAGCCTCTAAATATCCTGAAATTTCTAAAGATATAGCATTTGTCTTAGATAAAAATATAATGGCTTTAGACTTAATTAATGAGATTAAGAAAATTGGTGGAAGATTATTAACAAACATTGATATATTTGATGTATATACCGGTGAAAATGTTAAAGAAAATGAAAAATCAATAGCGTTTAATTTAATATTTTCTGATCCTAATAGAACTCTTAATGAAGAAGAAGTAATGGAAATATTCAATAAAATCAGTATTGAAATTCCAAATAAATTTAATGCTAAATTAAGAGATAAATAAAAGATGGTTTAAACCATTTTTTATTTTAATTTAATTTATTATGTGATAAAATAATGTGCCAAAAGGAGATAAAATATGAATGATTTAAGAACTGATATTAATTTAGCAAAACAACATATTACAAGAGGTTACAACCAAGATTTATTTGATTATATTTATCCATTTTGTAATGAAAATATAAAAGATTTATTATCATATTTTACATTAAAAGATAAAAAATGTTTATCAGTACTTGCTAGTTCTGATCAAATATTTGATATGTTTTTAAATGGTGCAAGAAGTATTACAGCATTTGATATTAATAAATTGACTATATATTATTATAATTTGAAAAAAGCTGCTATTATGGCAGGATTAAGTTTTGAAGATTACAAAAGATTTTTTTGCTTTGAAGAATATATTGAACATTATAGTAATAAAGATGTTTTTGATTATGATACATTTAAAATAATAAAAAAATATTTAGATAAAAAATCTAATATATTTTGGTTGGAATTATATAAATGCTTTTCAGCTAAAGAAATAAGAATTCCTTTTGGACTGTTCACTTATGATGAACCTTCAAATGAAATATTACATCAAACAGTGGGGTATTTTAATGAATCAGCTTATAAGGAGTTACAAACAATGATTAATAAACTTGATATAGATTTTATTAATACTAATATAAAATCTTTACCAGTTTATTTAGATTCTAAATATGATTTTATGTATTTTTCTAATATAATTCAATATTGTGATTTAATGTTTGACAATTATGATAATCTTGATAAAGAAGCAAATAAAAAAATAAAATTATTAAAAATGAAAAGTATTTTAAATTATTTAGCTAATTATTTAAATAAAAATGGTTACATGGTAGCAGGATATTTATATGCCCAAAAGAATTCGGATAAAAATAATGCGATATTAGATAAAAAATTACGAAATGAAATTTTTAATGAAGAAAATTATTTAAATCTATATTTAAGATCAATTCAATCATTTACTTCTAAAGAAATATTTGAAAGTACTAATTTAAAACAAGATATGTGTTTAATATATAAAAAATAGAAAAGATTTTATACAATCTTTTCTATTTTTTAAAGTCATATTCCAAAACCTCTTCAATATCATTACATAGTAATGATATTTTTAAATTATATATACTATTTTTTGTTTTTGTAATAACTACATAACTGCTTTTTAAATCACATTCTTCATTTTTATTTATATTAGATTTAACTAATATTTCTTTATCAATTAATTCAGAAATCGTATAAGATGTTGAATCGCCATTAATTTTAGGAAGATTATTTATATTATAATAATCTAATAGTGTACTTTTGATATAGGTTAAATTTGTATTAAAATCTTTTTCCTCGTGTTCAACAGGTTTAATTGATTTACCAAATTTAGAAAAACAAAAGATAAATATAAAAAAGAATAAGCAAATAACAGCAAATTTAAAAATAATATTAAAAATCGTTTTTTTTGAATCATTACTATTTTTTTTATTAAATTTAGGCAACTTAAATGTAGGTAAATCAATATTTATGCCACGTTTATTTTTATTTTCGTACATAAAAATCCCCCTTTAATTAGTAGTTACTATACTACAAAATGTATAATTAGTCAATTATTTCATTATTTTCATCAAATTCCACATTTAAAAATTTTCTACTAGCTAAATAATCACACATATGAACAAATTTTTGACATTTATCAACAGGTTTTTTCAAAATTTCATTTCCTTTGTAGTCATAAACCCATTGACCCATATGAGTTTCAATTAAGGAAGCAAGTTTAATAGTTAAATCATTTTCCATTGGAAGATTATCCTTATTATTAATAATAAAATCTTTCATAATAATTGGGTGATCAAATCTAGTATATTTTTCTTCTTTTATACCTTTTTTAAATCCATCATGAAGTGTTAGAGCAAGAATAATTAAATCTTGTTCATCACTACTAAAAATTTTATTGTACATTTCAAGTTCAAGTAAACTATTGGCAATTTTTACAGCAACTTTTACATGTTTATATAAGCCCATTTCTCCACAAGTATATTTTGGATGATATTTACCAGTAGAAGAAGCTGCAATGCTATAAAAATATTCAGGTAACATTGACACTAATAACTTTCCTGATTCTTTTATTTTATTATTTTTAATTAGATTTAATTCAAAATCAAACATACTACTATTACTCCTTATAAAAATAATTATAAATTAATTATGATAAAATAGCAAATAATGTGGTAAAATAGTTAACGACTGGAAGTGATTCTTTTGAAAAATAATAAAATTGTAATTCGCGGTGCTCGTGAAAATAATTTAAAAAATGTAAATTTAGACTTACCAAAAAATTCATTGATAGTAATGACTGGTGTTTCAGGATCAGGCAAAAGTAGTTTAGCATTTGATACAATATATGCTGAAGGACAAAGAAGATTTGTAGAGAGTTTATCATCATATGCTCGTCAATTTTTAGGAAATTCTGAGAAACCAGATGTTGATTCAATTGATGGATTAAGTCCAAGTATAGCAATAGATCAAAAAACTACTAACAATAATCCAAGAAGTACAGTTGGAACTGTTACAGAGATATATGATTATTTGAAGTTATTGTACGCTAGAATTGGTACGCCTTATTGCCCAAATCACCACGAACCAATATACCATCAAAGCATAGAAGAAATGACTAATAAAATTATGACTTGGGATGAAGGAAAAAAATTAGAAATAATAGCTCCAGTTGTTAGAGATGAAAAGGGAGCTCATAAAGAAATACTTGAAGATTTAAGAAAAAGTGGTTTTTCAAGAGTAAGAATTAATAAAGAACTTCATTTTTTGGATGAAGAAATATCATTGGAAAAAAATATAAAAGATACAATAGAAGTGATAATTGATCGTATAGTATTAAAACCTGAAGAAAGAACTAGAATATTTGAGGCAATTGAAACTAGTACAAAAATGGCTGATGGTCTTGTTCTAATTAATAAAATCGATGATGAAGAAATATTATGGAGTGAAAAATTTGCGTGTATTAAATGTAACTATTCCATTCCAGAATTAGAACCAAGAATGTTTTCTTTTAATGCACCATTTGGGGCTTGTCCAGAATGTAAAGGTTTAGGTTTTAAAAATGCAATAAGTGAGGATTTACTTGTTCCAGATAAAGATAAATCAATAAATGAAGGGGCAATTGCCACGTTATCCGATGATCAGAATATATTTTATAATGATTTGAAAACTGCTTGTAACCATTATAATATTGACATGGATAAACCATTTAAGAATCTTACTAAAAAGGAAAAAAATATAGTTTTTTTTGGTAGCACAGAGCCATTAAACTTTGAATATGTTGCTAAGAATGGTAATAAAAGATATTCAACTGGTTATTTCGAAGGTGTGATTACAAATTTAGAAAGAAGATATGTTGAAACAAGTAGCACATGGATAAGGGAATGGCTTGATAATTACATGATGGAATTAGAATGTCCGCTATGTCATGGGGCAAGACTTAAAGAAAGTATGTTAAATGTATTTATAAATAAAAAAAATATTTATCAAATGACACAAATGAGTATAGGCAAATTATTAGATTTTATAACTAATTTAAAATTAACTAATGAACAAAAAGAAATTAGTAAATTAATTATAAATGAGATCAAAAATAGATTAGAATTTTTAAAGAATGTTGGGCTTGATTATTTAACACTTGATAGAATGGCAGGAACTTTATCTGGTGGTGAATTACAACGTATAAGACTTGCAACTCAAATTGGTTCTAAATTAAGTGGAGTTTTGTATGTTCTTGATGAACCGAGTATTGGACTTCATCAAAGAGATAATGATAAATTAATAAAATCTTTAAAAGAAATGGTTGAATTAGATAATACTTTAATTGTGGTAGAACACGATACTGATACAATGCTTGCAGCAGATTATTTAGTTGATGTTGGACCAGGTGCTGGTAGAGAAGGTGGTACTATTGTAGCTGCTGGAACACCAGAGGAAGTTATGAAAAATGAAAAATCTTTAACGGGCAGATATTTATCTGGTAAAGAGATGATTGAAGTTCCTAAAAAAAGAAGAAAAGGTAATGGTAAATACATCGAAATAAAGGGTGCAAAAGAACATAATTTAAAAGATATTGATGTCAAAATACCCCTTGGTAAATTTGTGTGTGTAACCGGAGTTTCTGGTTCTGGTAAAAGTTCTTTAGTAAATGAGATATTATATAAAGCAGTATTTAAAAATATTTATCCTAAATCAAAAGTTAATCCAGGAAAATATAAGAAAATCATAGGGTTAGACAACATTGATAAAGTTGTTCAAATATCACAAGATCCAATCGGTAGAACTCCAAGAAGTAATCCCGCAACTTATGTTGGAGTATTTGATGACATACGAGATTTATTTGCTAATATGAAAGAATCTAAAATGCGTGGTTTTGATAAAGGTAGGTTCTCATTTAATGTAAAAGGCGGTAGATGTGAGGCATGTTGTGGTGATGGTGTAAAAAAAATAGAAATGCATTTTTTACCAGATGTTTATGTTCCTTGTGATGTTTGTCATGGTACGCGTTATAACAAAGATACATTAAATATTAAATTTAAAGATAAAAGTATAGCAGATGTTTTAAAAATGCGAGTAGAAGAAGCTCATGAATTTTTTGAAAATGTTCCAAAAATAAAAGCTAAGTTAGATATAATGATGGATGTAGGTCTTTCTTATGTTGAACTTGGTCAAGGTGCTCCAACATTATCTGGTGGAGAAGCTGGACGTGTTAAACTAGCTAAGGAATTACAAAAGAAACCAACTGGTAAGAGTCTTTTTATATTAGATGAACCAACAACTGGACTTCACAGTGATGATATAAAAAAATTATTAGTAATTTTACAAAGAATTGTTGATAATGGTGATACAGTAGTTGTTATTGAACATAATTTAGATGTAATAAAAGTAGCTGACTACATAATTGATTTAGGTCCAGAAGGTGGAGATAATGGGGGCGAAATTATTGCTACAACTACACCTGAAGAACTAGTAAAAATAAAAAAATCCTATACAGGATTATATTTAAAAAATGTATTAAAAAAGAACAATTGATGTTCTTTTTTTATCTTAAAATAAACATTGCAGCAATGATACCAACTGTAAAAGTAACTGCTAATAGTAAAATTGTTGGAAATACTGAACCTTTAGTACTTGTAGGTTTTAAGACTCTAGAATGACCTTGTTCTTTTTCTTCTTCATACAATTCTAATAAATCATTATTAGTTAATACAGGTAAAACTTGAGTTGGAACAGTTATTAATTCATTTTTCTCATTAATTTTAGGAATTTCTTCCTCAGACTTATTATCTTTTATTACTTCATCTGCATGTGAAACTGTATCATGTATTTCTTCTTTAATTGATTTTTTATTTAATTCTTCGTTTAATTTAGAACATTTTTCTTTGTTACCAATTAATAAATTCTTAGCCGCTTTATTAATAAGTCCTACAAAACTAAATTCACTAATTTTTTGTTCTTGATTTTCTCTTTTTTCTAATAATTCTTCCAATCTTTCTTTTTGATCATCATCTTGATTTTGAACTTTATATTCCTGATATTCATCCGGATTCATATATGGTTTATTACTGTTTTCCATCTTCATAACCTCTTTCAATTATTTGTTTAACATTTCTTTAATAATTTCTATAATAGCAACTTTCTCACTATTATCTTCTAAATCAACTAATTTAGTTTTGCCATTTTCATCAATAATAATTTTTGAAGCGTAAAGGTTTGATGTTTCATCACCATTATCAATAGAATATACAGCATATTCATTATTGTTATTACTGATTATGTTTAGTAATTCAGCATCTTTAATTTCACCTTTATCTGTCTCAACTTTAAATATTTGATTTATATCACTCATGTCTAAATCCTCCATATTCTAGAATAATGATATCATAAATTTATTTATTAATCAATTTTTCTTTTGAATCTATATTAAAGCCATAGAATATTAACATAAATACTATGACAATAAAAATACTTACTGATGGTGTTACAAGTATATGTCCTGAAAAAATAGCTAATAATAAAATTAAAAATAAACTTGTTAAATATTCAGTATTTAAAAGATTAAAGTTCATTATTATTTTTTTAAAAGCCTTAATTAAAATTTTTATAAATATGCCAAAATAAATAATAAATCCAATTATTCCATGACGATAGAATATTTCAAAATAATCCATTTCGATTGTTTTGGTGCTTTCATTTTTAGTTTTATAATTTTGTATATACCCAATTCCAAAAATTTTTTCCAAAAAATGTGAATTTTTATAAGAATTATTTGTGTTTTTTAAAAAAGTTAATCTCTCACTAAATATTAAATTATTTATATTATCATAACTACTAAATATTTCACTTATGCTATTTATTCTATAAAAATTCATATGTATTTGGATGTTTTTATAAAATGAAGTTTTTGGTAATATTAAAAAACACGATATTATGATTGCTATTAATAAACTTATTATAACTGATATATTTTTTTTATTTTTTTCTTTTATATTTTTTATAAAATAATAGATAAAATTAGTAAATATTATAACTAATAAACTTAATATTGGTACTTTTGTACCCATACTAGCAAAGACATATAATGTTGCTATTAAAAGTACTATACCTAATATTTTTTCCTTTTTAACAATAAAATAATAAATTATTATTGGTAATAAAAAACTTAAAATATTACCTATAGCATTTGCTGATAAAAACCATCCAACTGTTCCTATTTTTGAATGACTATAACTTAAAAAAGCCGTGTGTGTGATATTAGGAATAATAATTGCAATAATATAAATTGAATATACTGTTACAAGATGTTTAATATTTAATTTTATATTATATTCTTTAAACATTTCAATAAATGATATTAAAATAATTGGTAAATAAAATGTATTTAATAAATTCTTTATATCGTATAAAGATGCATGTAAATCCTTATAATAGTA
The DNA here is from genome assembly GCA_016297695.1 of Bacilli bacterium. Classification (GTDB taxonomy): domain Bacteria; phylum Bacillota_I; class Bacilli_A; order RF39; family UBA660; genus RUG14121. The sequence goes on along the minus strand of JAEDGC010000016.1, from coordinate 16,283 downwards.
GGATATTGAACCATAAATTGTAAAATAAATTCCCATTACTATTAAAAAAAAGATATTTTTCTTTTTATCTTGTTTATTAATAAAAGCTAAATAGAAAATACAAAATATTAAAAATATAAATCTTACTATAGAACCAATAGTTAAGTTAATATTTAATTTTTTTATGCTTATTGCAGTTAAAATGTCTAAAAATGGTTGAATATATAAAAATAGAGTTATTATTTTTTTTGTATTACATTTAAAAAAATTATTTATTTTTTTCATTGTAAAATTTCTCCCATGCATTATCAGTGTTTAAATAAATAATATCTTTTCTTTTTTCTATATATTTATCAAATGTTTCTATAACTTTAGCAGGTATACCTGCAACTACTGAATTATCTGGAATATCTTTTGTAATTACGCTTCCAGCAGCAACAATAACATTAGAACCGATTCTAACATTAGGAAGTATTATAGTGTTAGATCCAATAAATACATTATTCATAACTTCAATACAACCAGTATTATATGCATAATTAATATTTTTATTAGGCAAATTATTTAACATTAAATGGGTAATGTCATGAGTTATAAAAGTAACATTGCTTGCAACTACAACATTATCATGAAAAGAAATTAGTTCTGGATCTGACGGTATAAATCTAGGTTGAAAGAAAAAATTTTTTCCAACACTTTTAAAAATATTATGTTTGACTATATATCTAGTTCTTTTGTTACTTTCAAAGATTAAAGCAATTCTTAATCTTTTTAATTGTTTTTTTGTGTAAAATTTCATATTATCAATCCTAATCTAATTTAATTTTATCACAATTTCTTAGGCTAAACAATAATTCTGTTAAAATCAAAAAAAACGGTTAATAATAATGAATGGTTATGTTATAATAAATAATAATGAAAGGATAAATTTATATGAGTAAAAATTTTATTTCAATTGGCAATTTTTCCATTAGATGGTATTCCATATTACTATTAATTGCAGTAGTTTTAGGATTTTTTTTATTAGCAAAAGAAGGAAAAAAATATAGTTTCAATTTAGATTTTTTATTTAATATGTTTTTTTGGATGATTATTATGGGCTTTATCGGAGCTAGAGCATATTATGTAATTTTTAATTTTGATTTATATAAAAATGATTTAATTTCTATCTTTAAAATATGGGAAGGTGGACTTGCCATTCATGGCGGAATAATAGCAGGTTTTATAACTTTATTAGTTTATTGTAAAAAATATAATGCTAATTTATTTAAAGTAACTGATATGTGCACTGTTCCATTAATCTTGGGACAAGCTATTGGTAGATGGGGTAACTTTTTTAATCAAGAAGCCCATGGCGCAGCTACTACTTATGCCAAATTAAAAGATATGCATATACCAGAATTTATTATAAATAATATGAATATAGGTGGAATATACTATGAGCCCACATTTTTATATGAATCTATTTGGTGTATTTTAGGATTTATTGTATTATTAATAGCAAGAAAGTTTAAGTATTTAAAAGTAGGGCAATTGACATCAATATATTTAATGTGGTATAGCGTTGGAAGATTTGTAATTGAATCACAAAGAACAGATTCTTTAATGCTTCAAGGATTTAAAGTTGCTCAAATTGTATCAGTATTATTATTTTTAATAGGATTGTTTGCATTTATGATTTTATCAAGACGAAGTAAATTTGAAAATTTATACAGTGAATCTAATGCAAATCAAATTAGATTTTAGGTGAAAAATATGTATGATTTAATTATAATTGGAATGGGTATTTCAGGAATTAGTGCAGCTATTTATGCCAAAAGAAACAATTTAAATGTCTTAATACTTGAAAAAAATGTTCCAGGCGGATTATTAAATAAAATAAATATAATTGATAATTATCCTGGATTTAGTAGTATTACAGGACCAGAATTATCATATAATTTATTTGAACAAGTAAATAATAATGAAATAGAATACAAATTAGAAGAAGCTCTAAATATAGAAATAGATGATAATATAAAAGTTGTTACTACTAATAAAAGTGTTTATAAATCTAAGTATATAATCATAGCAACTGGTAGAATACCAAGACGTTTAGGTTTAAAAAATGAGGAAAAATTAATTGGACATGGTATAAGTAATTGTGCCATATGTGATGGAAATTTATATAAACAAAAAGATATTGCTGTAGTAGGTGGAGGTAATAGTGCATTAGAAGAAACTATATATTTATCAAAATTAGTTAATAAGATTTATTTAATTCATCGTAAAGATAAATTTTCAGCAGAGGAAAAACTAATAAAAGAAGTTCAAAATTTAAAAAATATTGAAATAATTTTAAATGCAAATATAGTAGAAATTATTGAAAACGATAATAAAATTAAAGCTATAAAATTAGATAATGATAAAATTATCAATATTGATGGTTTATTTGAATATGTTGGATACACTCCAGGCAATAACTTTATAAAAAGTTTAAATATTACAAATGAACAGGGATATATTGAAGTAAATAATAATTTTGAAACAAACTTACCTGGGGTTTATGCAGTTGGAGATAGTATTGATAAAGCATATTATCAATTAGTAATAGCTGCAAATGATGGAGCAACAGCTGCAATTGATATTATTAATAAAATAAACCATTAAACTAAAAAATTAGCTTGTTGCAACAAAAAAAATAATAGTTTATAATAAATATAGATAAGAATTTCACTTATCTATATTTTTTTGAAAAGAGAATTTGAGGTATATAATGAACGAAGAAATAATAAAACAATTAGCAAGCAATTTAAATGTTAAAACAAATCAAGTAGAAAGTGTTTTAAAACTATTAGAAGAAGGATGTACAATACCTTTTATTGCAAGATATAGAAAAGAAGCAACTGGATCTTTAGATGAAGAACAAATTAGAGTAATAGAAAATGAATACAATTATTTATTGAATTTGTTGAAAAGAAAAGAAGATGTTATAAGATTAATTTCTGAAAAAGATTTAATGACTGATGAATTAAAAAATAATATTATGGCATGTAGTAAACTTACTGAAGTTGAAGATTTATATCGACCATTCAAAGAAAAGAAAAAAACTAAAGCCAGTGAAGCAATTAATAATGGATTAGAACCATTAGCAAAAATGATTATGGCTTTTCCAACTGATGGTACTTTAGAAAATATGGCTGCTAAATATTTAAATGAAAATGTCAAAAGTATTGATAAAGCTTTAGAAGGAGCAAGTTATATTATTGCTGAATGGATAAGTGATAATGCTTTTTATCGTAAGTCAATTAGAAATAATATATTTAACAATGGCTTTATAACTTCTAAAATAAAGAAGAATGCTCAAGACGATAAAAAAACTTATGAAATATATTATGATTTTCAAGAAAAGATTAAATATGCTAAACATTATAGAATACTTGCTATGAATAGGGCAGAAGATGAAAAAGTATTAAGTGTTTCACTAGATTATGATTTTGATAATATACAAAATTATTTAGAAAGTAAAATAATCAAAAATAGTAACTCATTTGTTTGCAAAATAGTTAAAAATTCAATAAAAGATTCTTTAAAAAGATTAATACTTCCCTCTATTGAAAGAGAAATAAGAGGTGAATTAACCGAAAAATCAGAAAAATTAGCTATTGAAAATTTTAAATCTAATTTAGAAAATTTACTTTTAACAAAACCAATTAAAAACTCTCGTGTTTTAGGATTTGATCCAGCATTTAGAACGGGATGTAAACTAGCTGTATTAGATGAATCTGGAAATATGATTAAAGTAGAAACAATTTATCCCCATGAACCACATAATAAAAAAGAAGAAGCAAAAAAAATATTAAGAGAATTAATAGAAAAATACAATATTAATTTAATAGCAATTGGAAATGGAACCGCATCTAGAGAAAGCGAAATGTTCGTTGCTGATTCAATAAAAGATTTAGATGTAAAATATGCAATTGTTAGCGAAGCTGGAGCTTCAGTATATTCAGCAAGTGATCTTGCAATAAAAGAATTTCCTGACTTAACTGTTGAAAAAAGAAGTGCCATATCAATTGGTAGAAGAGTTCAAGATCCCTTATCAGAACTTGTTAAAATTGATCCTAAAAGTATTGGTGTTGGAGAATATCAACATGATGTTAATCAGAAAAATCTTGGTGAAGCTTTAGAATTTACTGTATCTAAAATTGTTAATGAAGTCGGAGTAAATATAAATACGGCATCAACATCAATTTTAAAATATATTTCTGGAATGAATAAAAAAGCAATTGAGGCAATCACTAGTTATAAAGAAAAAAATAAAATAAAAAATAGAGAAGAGATAAAGAAAATAAAAGGTATTTCAGAAAAAATCTATGAACAAGCAATTGGATTTTTAAGAATACCAGATGGTGAAAATCTACTTGATAAAACAGGAATACACCCAGAAAGTTATGAAGTTACTAATAAATTATTAAATGAATTAAATTTAGATATCAAAGATATAAATAGTGAAAACTTCAAAAATAAATTGGATACAATTAATATTGAAGAAGAATCCAAAAAACTTAACTGTGATGTATATACTTTAACAGACATTATTAAAGAACTAAAAAATCCAGGATTAGATCCACGTGATAATTTGGATAATATTGTACTAAAGAAAGATGTTTTAGATATTAAAGATTTAAAAAAAGGAATGCAACTTAATGGTGTTGTAAGAAATGTAGTTTCATTCGGAGCTTTTGTTGATATTGGACTTCATGATGATGGTTTGATTCATATCTCAAAGTTAAGTAAAGATTTTGTTAAAGATCCTCTTGATGTTGTCAAGGTTGGAGACATAATTGATTGTTATGTAATTGATGTTGATTTAGAAAAAGAAAGAGTATTTTTAAGTTTAATAAAATAATGAAAAATGGTATACTAAAAAAAGAGATAGAAAGTTTTTAGGTGATAATATGTGCGGAATAGTAGGGTTTGTAGATAAAGAAAAAAATAAAAAGAAAATAATTAAAAAAATGGCTGATAGAATTGCCCATCGTGGCCCTGATGCAGAAGGCTTTTATATTGATGAAAACGTTGCTTTAGGTCATCGTAGACTTTCAATCATAGATTTATCAAATGGGAAACAACCTATGTATAATGAAGATGAAAGTTTAGTTGTAGTATTTAATGGTGAAATTTATAATTATCCAGAATTGAAAATAGAACTAAAAAAATATAAACACAAATTTTCTACAAAAAGTGATACAGAAGTACTATTACATGGGTATGAACAATGGGGAAAAGAATTACCTAAAAAGTTAAGAGGAATGTTTGCTTTTGCTATTTGGGATAAAAACAATAAAACTTTATTTTGTGCAAGGGATAACTTCGGTATTAAACCATTATATTTTTATCAAAATGATGAAACATTTATGTTTGCATCTGAGATAAAATCATTTTTAGAACATCCTAATTTTAAAAAAGAATTAAATAAAGAAATTTTAGCTGCATATTTATCATTTAGTTTTACACCAACTAATGAAACATTCTTTAAAAATGTTTATCGTTTAGAACCAGGTTATAGCCTAACAATTAAAGATAATAAAATAATTAAAGATAAATTTTACTCAATTGAATTTAATGAAAAACATCAAAAATATGAAGATAGTGTATTAGAAATAGATAAAGTAATGAAAGATTCTGTTGAACATCATATGTTAAGTGATGTTGAAGTTGGATCGTTTTTATCTAGTGGAATTGATTCCTCTTATTTGGTTTCACTTGCTAAACCAAACAAAACTTATACTGTCGGTTATGATATAGCTCAATATAATGAAATAGATTATGCTAAAGATTTAACCGATAAATTAAAAATAACTAATATTTCAAAAAAAATTAGTAAAGAAGAATATATGAAAATTATTCCTAAAATTATGTATCATATGGATGAACCATCTTCAGATCCAGCTGCGGTTGCCTTGTATTTTGTATCAAATTTAGCAAGTAAAGATGTTAAAGTTGTTTTATCGGGAGAGGGAGCAGATGAATTTTTTGGAGGATACAATATTTATCGTAAAGATGTGGATATGGGATTTTATAATAAAATACCTTTTAAAATTCGTCATTTAATAGCAAAAATAGCTTCTTTATTGCCTGAAGTTAGAGGAATAAACTTTTTGATAAGACGTGGAATGACTTTAGAAGAAAGCTATATTGGAGTTAATCGTGTTTTTGGTAAAAATGAAATTAAAAAAATACTAAAATTAAATAATCAAGTATCAAATCAAAGTATTACAGCTCCAATTTACGCAGAGCAAAAAGGTAAATCAGATATTATAAAAATGCAAGCTATTGATATAAATTTTTGGCTAATTAAAGATATATTACAAAAAGCTGATCGAATGACTATGGCAAATTCTTTAGAAGGAAGAGTGCCATTTATAGATAAAGAAGTATTTAGTGTTGCATCTAGTTTACCAATTGAATATAAAGTTACAAAAGAAAACACCAAAGTAGCTTTAAGAGATGCTGCAAAAAAAGTGATACCTAATGAATCATATAAAAAGAAAAAACTTGGTTTTCCAGTTCCTCTTAGAAGTTGGATGAGAGAAGATGATTTCTATAACGAAATAAAAAATATTTTTGGTAAAGATTTTGTAAAAGAATTCTTTAATCAAAAATATATAATCAAATTACTTGACCAACATAAAAATAATAAAAAAGACAATTATAAAAAAGTTTGGACCATTTATTGTTTCTTAAAATGGTATGAAATATTCTTTATTGAAGAGAAAGCTATCTAAAATAGATAGTTTTTTAAAAATTATTTACAAAAATCAAATATTATTATTTTACAAAAGTGTGATAATAATTTGAATTTTTTTGAATAAATGTGATATACAATACAAGATTATGGTCAAATAAAAACGATAAAAAAATATAAATATAATAAAAATATTATGAAATATATTTAAGAGCTAGGTTTCTTGCGAATAAAGTCAAGACCATGTTATAATATTATTTAAGTGAGATGATCATATGAAAATAATAAAAATTGGAGCTTTATGGTGTGGTGGATGTCTACTTACTAACAAAGCAATAAAAAAAATAAAAGAAAAATATTCTGATATTGAAATAATAGAATTAGATGTTGATTTTGATGAAGAAGAATGTAAAAAATACAATTACGGAGATACTTTACCTGTAATATTATTTGAGCAAAACGATAAAGAAATTCATAGATTAGTTGGTGAAATTAACTATGATGAATTAAAAAAATGTATAGAAGGTTTGATAAAATAATATGAAAAGAATTATAAGTATTATAGTATTTATGGCACTAGTGTTAATTCCTACTAATACTAGTGCCATAACAAACGATTATGAAGATGTTGTATACAAAATAACAAATGAAAAAATAGAAGAAAATAAGATTAATGTATATTTATTTCATGGGGAGGAATGTCCTCATTGTCAAGATGAAATATCATGGCTAAAGACTTTAGAAAAAGAGTATAAAAATGAAGTGAATATTATTTATTATGAAGTTTGGCATGATAAAAATAACGCTAAAAAAATGGATACAATAAAGACACAGTTAAATGTAAATAACGATTATGTACCTTTTACTGTTATTGGGAATAAAACTTTTTTTGGATTTTCTGATACTATAAAAGATAAAATAAAAAATCAAATAGATTATTATTTAGAAAAAGAAGATAAAAAAGATGTTGTAAAATTACCATTTTTAAAAGAGGTTAACATCAAAGATGCATCTATTCCACTTGTAGCTATAGTTTTAGGACTGGTAGATGGATTTAATCCATGTGCAATGTGGATATTGTTATTCCTTATTAATATGCTTTTGGGAATGAAAAATAAAAAGAGAATGTGGTTAATAGGTCTTACATTTTTATTCTCATCAGCTTTAGTATACTTTTTGTCTATGTTGGGAATAAGTTTTATTTTATCTGTAACAGCAGTAGCTTGGTTAAAGAAAATTATAGCAATAATTGCCTTTATTTTAGGAATAGTTAATATTAGAAATTATTATAAAACTAAAAATAGTGGATGTCATGTTGTAGATAGCAAAAAACGTAAAAAAATATTTAATCAAATAAGTAAATTTACTCATGAAAAGAATTTATTACTTGCTTTAATAGGGGTTATTGTTCTTGGCGTATCAGTAAATTTAATAGAGTTAGCTTGTTCTTTAGGATTCCCTGTTATATTTACAGAGATTCTTACAATTAATAACGTTACGGGAATAGCAAGAATTTTATATTTAATATTATACGTCTTATTTTATATGATAGATGATTTAATAGTATTTATTATAGCTATGATAACTTTAGAAGCTACTGGTTTATCAACTAAATATAATAAATTGTCACATTTAATTGGTGGAATATTAATGATTATCATGGGAATATTATTATTTTTTAAACCAGAATGGTTAATGTTTAATTTTTAGGAGGTTAAAATGATTTATCTTGATTATGCAGCCAATAGTCCTGTAGAGGAGGAAGTATTAAAAACTTATATAGAGGCAAATAGGAAATTTATTGCTAATCCTAATTCTAAACATGACTTAGGAATACAGGCCAAAGAAGCTATAGAAAATAGCACTAAAAATATTAAAAAATTATTAAATTTGAATAATTCTAAAGTTATTTATACAAGTGGGGCAAGCGAAGCCAATAATTTAGCTATTAAAGGTATTTGTCAAAAATATAAAAATGGCCATATAATTATTTCACCACTTGAACATAGTAGTGTCGTTGCGCCAGTAAATTACTTACAATCTAAATGTTTTGATATTGATATAGTTAATTTAGATAAAAGTGGTAGAGTAGATTTAGAACATTTAAAATCTTTATTAAGAGATGATACTATTTTAGTTAGTATAGCATCTGTAGATAGTGAAATTGGAATAATTCAACCAATTGACGAAATAAATGAAATTATAAAAAAATACCCTAATTGCACTTTTCATACGGACTCTTCACAAGCAATTGGAAAAACAAATATTAATTTTGATGCAATTGATATGTTTACAATAGCTCCTCATAAATTTAATGGACTTAATGGGTTTGGAGCGTTAATTATAAAAGATGGTATTAAGTTAATTCCACAAATTAACGGAGGAATGAGTACAACAGAATTTAGAAGCGGAACACCTGATGTTTCTAACATAATTGCAATGGAAAAAGCTTTAGAATTAACACTTATCAACAAAGATAAAAATGACAAATACTTAAGTGATTTAAAAAAATACATTATCAACAAGTTATCAACAATAAATAATATATCTATTAACAGTAATGAATATTCTATCAACAGTACTATTAATTTTAGTATTTTAAAAACAGATAGTAATTTTATTGCTAGTAAATTAAATGAAAAAGAAATTTATGTATCTACTAAGAGTGCATGTAGTAATTCAAGTGCTCCATCTAAATTGGTATTGGCAGTAACAAATGATATAAAGAAAGCTTCGTCTTCAATAAGAATTAGTTATAGTACTAAAACATCTTATGATGAAATAGATACATTTATTGATGAATTAAAAAAGATAATTGAATAATAAGTTTAATAGGAATGATATTAATATGAAAGTATTAACAATAAAACAACCATATGCTACATTAATAGCTGAAGGTTATAAAGAATATGAATTTAGAACTTGGAAAACAAAATATCGCGGAGATATTTTAATACATGCGGGAAAAGGTATTGATAAAGAAGCAATGAAAAAATATGAACACTTAAATTTAGAATATCCTAGTGGATGTATTATTGCCAAATGTACTATTACAGACTGTATTTTAATAGATGATGAGGCAAGAAAAATGCTAAAACAAAAAAATCAACTAGTTTATTCTAATATAATAGAAAATATAGATTGGAATGGTTATGGTTTTAAATTAGAAAATGTTAAAAAAATTAAACCTATAAATGCTGTGGGTAAATTAAGTTTCTGGGATTATAATTATAAGTAGATGAAAAAATGATTAGACCACTAGATTATACAAAAATTGTAACTATAAATGACGATGAAAACTATCTAAGACAAATATCTAAAAAAGTAGATTTTAATGATGAAAATTAAAAAAATGATATTGATATATTAAAAAGTTATTGTAAAAATAATGATGTATTTGCAATGGCTGCTATACAATTAAAAATTCCTAAAAGAATAGTTTATATAAAGAATACAAATTTAAATATTGCTAGAAAAATGCAAAAAAATATTGCAACAGAAGAAGAACAAAATTTTTATGAAGAAAGAGTTCTAATAAATCCTGTAATAATTTTTAAAGAAGGTATTACTGAATACTGGGAAGCGTGTGCAAGTTGTCTTGATAATATGGGTCTTGTAAGAAGACCATATAAAATTGTTGTAGAATATTATAATATTTATGGAGAAAAACATGTAAATACTTTTGAAGGGTTTGAGTCTACAGTTTTATCTCATGAAATGGATCATTTAGACGGAATATTACATATGGATAAATCTATTGAACTATTAAATATGCCCGCAGATGAAAGAAAAATATTTAGACAAAGTCATGATTATAATATTATTTCTAAAACAGGAGATTTTGAAGAAAAAATAATACAAAAACACTTACGAATAAAGTAAGTTTTTTTGCGTTAATATTATCTTCGCATAGTATTTAATTTTTCTTAATATATAAAATAAAATTAATAATATTAAGAATATTAAGAAATTGTTTAAAGTAAATGAATAAAGATTTTAGGTTTGTCACATAATGATATTGGTGATATTATGGCAAATTTACACAGTGCAATTTCTTTTGGATTAGTAAATATTCCAATTGTATACAATCCAGTAATAAAAAATAACGATACTACTTTTAATCAATTACATAAAAAATGTTTAAATAGAATTCATTATCAAAAATACTGTGACCATTGTAAAAAAATAGTTAAAGAATCAGAATTAGTAAAAGGATACGAATATGAAAAAGGAGAATATATTACTTTTACAAAAGAAGAGTTATCTAATATGCAGGTAGATTTAAAAGATTCTATAGAAATAGTTTCGTTTGTTCCAGAAAACGAAATAGATTCTTATTATTATGAAAAAAGTTATATTTTGACAACCTCAAAAAAATCAAAAGCATATTCTTTGTTTTTAGAAGCATTAAAAAAATCAAAAAAAGTTGCAGTTGCAAAGACTACTATTGGGACAAAATTCTATTATGTTTTATTAAAATATTTTGAAGGAAATATTTTGATGTCGACAATATATTTTGAGGAAGAAATAAATGTTCCAGCAACAACCATTGAAGCAAAATTTAGTAAAAAAGAATTAGACTTAGCTATGAAACTTATAGAACATTTATCTGGACATTTTACACCAAATGAATATCAAGATGATTATCAAAAACAAATTAAAGATGCAATAAATGATAAAATAAATGGTCAAGAAATACCTAAAAAGACTAAAAAGAAAAAAGCATCCATTAAAGATTTAGTTACTTCTTTACAAAAGAGTTTAGAGGTTTAGGATGAAGTTTAAAAGTTTTTTTGGTCCAATGTTATTATCTGAAATAGAAAATCCTTTTAACTCACCAGATTATTTATTTGAATTAAAGTTTGATGGACTTCGAGCAACTATTCATGTAGGACCAAATACCTTTATAATTTATAGTAGACGTGGTGTAAATATAACACATCTTTATCCTGAATTAATAGCGATAAAATCTTTAGTGAAAGATAATATGATATTTGATGGAGAAATTGTCTTATTTGACAAAGATAAACCTAATTTTTCAAAATTGCAAGAAAGAAGTCATTTGAAAAACAAAATAAAAATAAATCATTTTTCAAAAGAAAATCCAGTATGTTTTATAGCATTCGATTGTATATATAAAAATAAAAGTCTTATAGATTTACCTCTATTGGAAAGGAAAAATATTTTAAGCAAAATTGAAGACAGTGAATATTTTATAAAAACTAAATATGTATTAAATAATGGAAAAGAATTATTTAAAAAAGTTAAAAAATTAAATTTAGAAGGAATTGTTGCTAAGAAAATCAATTCGATTTATCAAATAAATACCCGCAGTAAAGATTGGATTAAAATAAAAAATTTAAAAGTAGAAGAATTTTATATTGGTGGTTATTATGACGATAAAAAACAATCAATGATTAGAGTTTATTTAGGAGAATTTAGAAATGACAATTTTTATTTTGTTGGAAAAGTTATGATTGGCAAAAAGAATAACGTTTATAAAAAAATAATACTCGAAACTATTCAAACAAAAAGCCCTTTTAAAGATTATGAAGACAGTAAAGTAAAATATATAAAGCCAAAATTAAGATGTAAAATTGCCTATTTAGAAAGAACGAAAAGTAATCATTTAAGACAAGCGGTTTTTAAAGCTTAAGAAATAGTTGCATAAAAAAAGTTTTTTAGATATAATATAAACAATTTTTAAGGGGAGTTTTATATGTTAAAGTGTGAAGCGTTAGTTGATGCAATGGAAAAAAGATTTACGGGATCATATATGGAATTTGAAGAAAAAATTATTAAATATGTAGAAGATTATATGACTGATTTATGTCAAAAAAGAAATTATTTTCCTATATGTTCAGTCCAAGAAAATTTACCTTATATCGGATTAGCTAAGGGTAATGATAAAATTATATTTAATAAAGAAGTGATAAAAGAATTAATGAATGGAAATAAGCTTTTTTTGATTTTTCTTTTTCATGAATTATCACATATACAACAAAATATACAAATTGAAACTGGTGTAGCAACTCCTAATATAATTTGCTATATTAAGGATACTTTATTAAATAAATATCAACAAATTGAAAATAAACAATTTTATGGTTATGTTGAAAATAAAACGTATAGTTATTATACAATAAATTATGAAAACCATAGTAAAGAAATAGATGCTGAGTTAAATGCTATACTATTAACAATAGAATTTTTTCAGGAAAATAATATTGATTTACCTAATGAAACTAAATATTTGAAAGATTATTTTGATGCATTAGTTAAAAGAAAAAATAAAAAAAGAAATTTAACATATTGCGGTACATTTAATTCTTATTATTTGACTTTAGATGAGGCTTTTGATGTGGCTATTAAATACCATCCAGAATGGTTAGAAGAATATCCACAATTAAAAGTAGAATATAAATTAGAAGATGGTGTAATTCAAAAAAAATCTGAAATTACATATCAAGAATATAATATAAATAGTGATTTATACCATAAAGTTAAATATTTACATAAGAATTGCGTACTTTAATTGTAAGCTGATTTAATGTATAGTAATATACATTTTTTTATGTATAATTATATATGGAGTGATTTGAATGGATTTATTGCTTGAAATAATAATAGATTTAGTTTTAGAAGGAAGTGTCGAAGCAAGTAAAAGTAAAAAAATTCCTAAATTTCTTAGGTATTTATTAATATTTTTAATATCATTATTTTTTATTGCAGTTATCGGGTTAATATTATTTATGGGAATAACAATATTAAAAAATAGTATTATAGGTGGAATTATTATAATTTTATTTGCTTTATTTATGTTTGTTATGAGTATACTAAAATTTAAAAATATGTATTTAAATAAAAAAATTAAATAATTTTAAACACAAAATTACTTATATAATACAAATGTAAACTATTGTTGCTATTAAATAATTCATATAATTGTTATGATTTTTTTGTCAAAGGAGGCAATTATATGACATTAGGAGAAAAAATCAAAGATTTAAGAAAGAAAACTAATATTTCACAAGAACAATTGGCTGAAAAGTTAGGAGTATCAAGACAAGCAGTTACAAAATGGGAACGAGATTTAGGCTTGCCAGATATAGAGAACTTAAAGGCAATAGCAACATTATTTAATATTTCTATAGATGAATTATTAGACTATAAAAAACAAACATTAGGAGATGTTGTATTTGAAGAAAAATATTCATTAGAAGGAATAAAAAAAGAAGGAAAAGCAAGAACTAAAGAAGAAACAGTAATAATTAAAAGATTTGCTAATTCAATAAGTATATATACATTATTAAAAAAGAAAAAATGGAATTGGAAGAAAAATATATTTTGGTTTAAGCTTCATATTCCCCAGAATTAGAAGATTTTATTGAAAATGGTGTGTATTCATTATTCTTAGTTGAAGAAAAAGATAACCAGTTTATCGTTACAATGAAAAAGGGAACAATGCAAGTTATCCGTTTAAAGACACTATTTAAATCTAATAAACTAGAAGTTAATGGATATGTTTATAAAAAATTATATCAAATAAAATAATGAAAAATACACTAGTATAGAAAAAAATACTCGAAATTCAAATTAATACTTCGGGTATTTTTTTATAAATATTAATTAAATCTTCTAAAGTCATTTTAGCGTTTGCACTAGAAGGACTTGGTAAATAAATCACAGGAATATTAGTCTTGAAATTTTTATTAAATAAATCAAATGCTTTTTTTCCCGTACAAAAAATATATTTGATATTGCATTTTTTTAATATAAAATCAATATCATTTATTTTTATATTTTTGATTGATGAATCGCTAGATCCTTTTATATCACATGATTTTATAACATCCCATAAAGCAATTTTATTTTCTAATAAAAAGTTTGTTTTTGATTGAATGTTTTCTAATTTCACATGATATATTTCTTCTAATATTTTCCAAAATCGATTTGTTTTATTTGCATAGTAAAATTGATTTTTCCTTGAAATAACGCTAGGCATACTACCTAATATAAGAACTTTAGAATTTTTATCATAAATTGGTTTTAAATTATGGATTACTTTCATAAACATCATTTATTATTATAAGTATTTTTTAGAATAATACAAGAAAATTTTGTTAGGCAATGATTTTGTGAATACTAGAGATTGAATAAAGTTATTAACATTTTGATATATTATAATCTTTCAAAGTTTATTAAGAAACATATGTAAAAATACTTCATGGAATAGACTTTAAAGTCATATATAGTGAAAATCGAAATAAATATGGAATTGATGAAAGTCATAATTGGTAAATATTACAAAAATAAAAAAGCATGTAGGAAGGATGGATTTCTATATGCTATATTTTTTTCTTTAATTGTAATAATCTGTTTATTGTCATAGTAGGACAATATTCTTCTGGCAAGGAATTATTATTAGGATTGAACCAACAAGTATCAATTCCATTATTCATTCCTCCTAATATATCAGTTGTTAATGAATCGCCAATTAATAACATTTTATTTTTATCTTTATTTTGTGTTTTATCATATAAGAAATTAAAAAATTCTGGCATTGGTTTTGAAAATCCAATTTCTTCTGAACAAATAATTGATGAAATATATGACTTTAGTTTTGCCTTTTCTAATTTGTTAATTGCAGCTTCTTTAGGACCATTTGTAGCAATAATAATCTCATAATCAGAATTAAGTTCTTGTAGTAATTTACAAGCATTTTCAATTTCTACTATATTAACTCCTAACATACTACAATACAATTCATTAATTGCTACTGCTGTTTTAAAATCAATTTTTAGTTCTTTGAAGAAAATAACAAATCTGTTTGATCTTAAATATATTATTTTATCTTCAAGTGTTTTTATTGAATCAGGAATAATCATATTTCCACTTTCCCAAGTATGCCAATAAGCAGTATCAAATTTTTTCCATTTAAAAAATAAATCATCACTATATTCTATTTCTAATTGATTAATTATAGTAGTAAATGCGTATTTGATTGATAAGTTATTATCTATTAATGTATCATCTAAATCAAAAATAAGTGTTTCATATTTTCTCATAAAATACCAACTCCAATGCTTTCTATTATACTATTTTTTATATAAATTGCATTACTTTTTACATATTTTGAAAAATTAATATATTTATTGAAATAATTGCAAAGTATATTTTATTGCTAATATCATAAATATAAGTGATTAATGTATTAACTTTATTATTAACAATAATTTTATGTGGTTCTGTAATACTTAAATTTGTTTTATTAATATTAATAATATGTCCTTCAATGAACTGAATATCTAAATTACTAGTTCCAATTTTTATTTTTAATTTTTCTTTTAATTAATAGGGAAATATCTATGGTCGTTTTCAAAATATTCATACCTCCTTTAAACAATGAAAAAAGCCCATAATATCAAATACTATGAACTTGTTTATATAAATAAAAAACTCGCAATCACTATATAAGTGTGCGAGTATTAACCTCAATGGAGCCTTAACTATACACGTATGCGAAATTAAGACTATAAGATTTGATTAAATCTCTCTGATAAATTCATTATAT
>JAEDGC010000062.1 GCA_016297695.1 Bacilli bacterium | reverse complement strand
AGCTCAAAGAGAAATGATTTATCCAATAGCAACAAAATTAATGAATCATAAAGTTACAAAATTAGGAATAGAAAATAATATTGATGGAAGTTTAGCTGATTTATTACATAGTAAATTAAAAGAGTTAAAATCACATTATGTTGATATTGAAGAAATATATTCAACTGATAACAAGCAAGTTAAAATAAGAATGGCAGCTTTTGGAATGAGAACAGAGATTATTTATCCATGTGCAAAAATGTATGCATTAAATAGCCCAATGGGTAAAGCTATGCAACAATTAACTACATGGGCTGGAAGCCAAAAATATGGTGATCATGATGACTTTCCTGATATGGTTGCAATGTTTGTAAAATATTTTTGTGAAAAAGAACCAACTAACACAATGGAAATAATTCCATTATTCAAATTATAATAACAAGCCTTAAATTTAATTATATGAAAATTTAGTTTATTTTCTTTTATATTATGAACCCAATAAAATATACTAGAAATAAATTAAAAACGATTATAAGACAAATTTAAGGCTTTTTTTTAAAAAAAGTATTGACTTTTAAAAAATAAGATATAAAATATTGCCATGAAGCATTATTTGTAATAAAAAAAAGAAAGGAATTTATAATATGTATGAGTTTTTAGGAAGAAAAAAAATAACAATTCCAATTTCATTTGAAGATTTTCAAAACAATGTAGAAAAGTATTTAATCCAATATATAGATAATGCGGCAAGTCAACATAGAAAAAATGTAGAGGAAATTGAATTATTACATAAAGAATTTTTAGGGCAACAACAAATTTTATATAGTAAAAAAAGATATGATATGTCAGAAATAAATAATATAGTTGTTGAAAATCATTTGTTTAAACAAGTAAATTTTAAAGTTGGATTTATGTATGGAAATCCTATTGAATATACAATTACAAATGATAAACTTGTTAATGAAGATGATATGTTATATTTGAACAAATATTTAAACGATGTAAGCAAGGCAAGTTTAGATATAGAGAAAGCACAAGATTTATATGAGTTTGGCATTGCATATCAAAGAGTAATTCCAAAAAGGAAAAAAATTGAAGATATATATAATGAGGCTCCATTTGAACTTGTAAATATGCCTATTAAAGATACATTTATGGTATATTCAAATGATATTCCTAGTGAAAAATTATTTGCATGTGTAATTTCAAGTAAATATGATGAAATAACTAAAACAACTAAAAAAGTTTATCAAGTATTTTTACCAAAAAGAAAGATTGACATTATAGACAAAAAAATTGTCAAAAATATTAAACAGCCATATTACGATATTCCAATAAAAGAATTTTGTTTAAATAGAGATAGAGTAGGAATAATGGAAATTGTAATTTTCTTGCAAAACTTTATAAACAAAATTGATAGTTCTGAAATGGATGGTATTGAAGAAAGTATTAATGCTTTTATTGTTTTATTTAACCAAAAAACTGATGAAGATTTTATCACAAAGTTTAAAGAATTAAAGAAAGAAAAAGTTATAGTATTAAATACAGGTAATCCTAATACTCCTGCAGATATGAAAATTCTTTCTAGTAAAGTAGAACAAGAAAGTAGCCAATCATTTTATCAAAGAATAATAAAAGCAATGTATGATATTGTATCGGTTCCACAAGCTAGTGGTAATGTAACAAGTGGTGGAGATACAGGTCAAGCAAGAATTTTAGGTAATGGATGGGAATCAGCACATAATCAAGCTCAAGTCGATCAAAACTATTTAACAAAATATGAAAGAGAATTAATAAGAGATATAATATGGATTTGTAAAAATACAAAAGATTGCCCAATAAATAAAATTAGCGCTAGTGATATAGCTATTAAATTTAATATTAATATGAGCGATAATCTATATGTTAAATCTGAATCATTGAAAATGCTAAACGATATAGGTATGCCAGAAAAACAAGCATTAAATATTGTTGGTATTACAAAAGATGTAGATGGTCTAGGTCAAGCATGGAAAGAAAATAAGGATAAAATTAAAATGCAAGAATTAGAATTAGAAGAAGCGAAACAAAATTCTAAACAAACAAACACAAATCAAGGTAATAATAATAACCAAGAATAGTTATTAATTACATAAATATAGCAGAGAAGCTACAAAAACGCAAAAAGTTAGAGAAAACTTAAAAAAACGCAAAGGAGTAAAATGAAAGAAGAATTAAGAAAAAAATTAAACATTCAATTTTTTGCAGAACCTGACAATGGTGCAGGTGGAACTGATGGTGGCAATGGTAATCAACCTAAAACTTATAGTGAAGAAGAATACAATAAGTTAAAGAATGATTATGATAAGTTGAAAACACAATTTGATAAAACATCAAGTGATGTTGCAGAATTAAAGAAACAAGCAAAAGCAAAATTAAGTGAAGAGGAACAAAAAGCACAAGAAAATGCTGAAAAGGAAAAACAATTTGCTGATATGCAAAGTCAAATTGAAGATTATCAATTAAAAGATGAATTATTAAAAGGAAACATTTTTACTAATGAAGATATTGAAAAAATTATTTTAAGTAAAAATGATAAAAAAGAATTATTAAAATCTATTGTATCATTAGTTCAAGTGAAAATAGTAGAAGAAAGAAAAAATGCAATTGAAGAATTTATGCGTTCAAGTGATGTAAATGCTAGTTCAAATAATAATGGAAACATTGATAGCACTGTTCAAGCATATATTGATTCACAAAAAAACAAGATTTCTTCAAATGCAAGAAAACATTTTTTAAATAAATAAAAGGAGAATGATTTATTATGGCACAAATGGTTAAAAGAACAATTTTTGATGCACCAGATTTAGATGTATTATTAAATCCAGATAATGCATTTGAAATTGGTGTACAAGTCGGAAACACAGGAGTTAGTGCGGATTCTAATGGAAGAAAAATTATTAAAGCAGGGACTCCAGTTGGTGGCACAGTTAGTGCTTTAGAAACAAGAAACACAGTTTTAAGTGTAACAAACACATCATCAAATGGTGCAAATGCACAAGGTGTTTTAAGACACGATGTTGATGTAACAAATGGAAATGCAAATGCAACAATGATTGTTAGAGGAGAAGTAGATAGTTCTAAATGCCCAACTATTGTTACAGAAGCAAAAACAGCTTTAACACATATTATTTTCGTTAATGGAGGTGCATACTAATGCCTAATATTTTTGAATCAAAAATCAATGCAAAAAACATTAAAACTATTTGGGAAACTAAAGAACCAACATTATATGTAGGCGAAGCATTTTTCCCAAACACAAAACAAGTAGGTTTAGATATTAACTTAATTAAAGGTAAAGATGATGCTCCAGTCGCATTAGTTTCAGCAAACTGGGATACAGATGTATTATATCGTGATAGAATTGGATTTGAAGAATTATCAGCAGAAATGCCATATTTCAAAGAAGCATACAAAGTAAGTGAAAAATTAAGACAACAAATTCTTCAAACAAAAGATGGTTATGCAGAACCATTATTCAACCAAGTTTTCAAAGATGTTACAAATTTAGTTGAAGGTGCTGATGTAACTGCTGAACGTTTAAGAATGTTGTTATTAGGAACAGGCACAATTTCAATTCAAGAAAATGGTGTTGACAAACAATATGACTATGGTTTTAATACTACAAATCAATTCAAAACAGAAACAACATTATGGTCTGCAAGTGGTGCAAAACCATTTGGAAGTTTTGTTGCTCAATTAAAGAATTATAAGAAATTAACTGGTAAAAATGCTAAATATGTAATTATGAACACAGATGTTTTTGATAAGTTAGCAAATGATCCAGAAGTTCTTGCATATTTTAAAGCATTACAAACACCTAATTTATATCCAAATGATGATGATATTCGTGCATATGTTGAACAAAAAACAAAAGTAAGAATTATTGTTGCAGATGGAGAATACATCAAAGCAAGAGATAAGAGCAAAACAAGAGTTCCATTTTATCCACAAGATAGATATACAATTGTTGCAACAGAAGATTTAGGTGAAACAGTTCATGGTACAACACCAGAAGAAGCTGACTTATTAGGAGATTCTTCTAATGCATTAAGTTGCGAAATTTTAGGTAATGGTGTTGCTGTTACAACATGGAAAGAAGTAGATCCAGTAGGTGTAAATACAAAAGTTTCTGAAGTTGTTTTACCATCATGCCCTGAAATTGGAAATATTTATATTGTTAAAGTTTTACAATAAATAAAATATAAGGAGATGTAAGATGGAAGAAATAAAAGCATATTTTAAAACAAAATATCCACATTTAAGTGAAATAGATATTACAATGTTAGAAAATCAAGCTAAAGAGATTTTAATACATCTCCTTTTCAAATCACAATTTCGAGTTGATGAAACTAAAAAACAATTTGCATTTGAGGAATATAAATTTTGGATAATGAGATGTATGCAAGAAATGGTTGAAAGACTAGGAATTACAAGTGCAATATCATACAAAGAAAATGGTATATCAATAACATTTAGTAGAGAACAACTATCAGAGGCATTACGAGATGAAATAGTGCCAATAGTATCAGTTAGGAGTAGATAATGTTTGAAAAAAAATTATATATTGCTAAAAGACTAAAAGTTGAATCTAATGAAAATGGAATTGATGTTGAATATTTTGAAAAACCAAAATTATACAATTTTAATTATCAGCCTGTTTCTGGATATTTAGGCTTACAACAATATGGTGAAGAAATAGGAAATGTATATCGAATGTTTATTGATAAAGCATTATATCAAGGGAAAATTAAAGTTGGTGATCGAGCATATTTAAGTAATGGAGAAATAACTGAAAGTGATTTAGAACAATTAATTCAAAATGAAAAAGATTTTGGTGATAATGCTAATTATAAAATTGAGTTAGTATTACCACAAAACTTTAAAATGCAAATTGATTTAATAAAAATAAAATAAGGAGATTATTATGGCAGTTAAAAAAATTACGGTTACAAAAGATGGTGTAACGAAAAAAATAGATGCTGATTTAGAAAAAGATTATGTGAAAAATGGTTGGATAGTTGAAAAAACAAATCCATTTGAAACTTCACAATATCCTTTTAATATTAAAAAGTAGGATTGATTTTAATTGTTAAAATTTGAAATTGAAATATTAGATAAAAATAGTATAGATAATGCTATTAAAAGAATGTATAAATTGCAAAATCGTATTTATGAAATACAAAGAAGATTTATTAAAAGAAGTCTTGAATGGATAAGAGATAGAGCAAACGAATTATTAAAAGAGAGAGTTTACAATTTTCCAAATACTGCTAATGTTAAAGATGGTTGGAAAATAATAGAAATATCAAAAGATATATGGCAATTAGTTAATGAAAATCCATTAGCTGGATATATAGAATTTGGTGTTGGTTTAAAAGGTAAATTATCACAACATAAAGCAGCAAGTGATGTTAATTATCAATATGATGTTAATAATCATGGCGAAAGTGGTTGGAATTGGTATAATGAAGATTTAGGTGTTGGAATGAAAGGATTTACTGGGTATAAAGGAAAATCTTTTTTATATGATTCTTTCTTTGAATACCAATACAATGATATTAATGAAATGTTGCTTGAAGAATTATTAAAAGAAGGAAAATTAATCTAAAGGAGTTGTATAAAATGTTATCAAATGAAATTAAGAATATGTTTTTGCCAAGCAAGGAAATATTTTTAACTTTAAAAGATTATATTAATAAAAATGCTAATGTTGAAACATATGTGAGCAGAATTAAAATTGATACAAAAGATATAGTAATAGTTTTTTCTGAACCACATAATGTTTTACAAAGCAAAAGCACAACTCACGATAATACAATTAGGACTTTGAATTATAATATTGAGATTTTTTGTAGAAATCAAAAAGATAATTATGCAATTGCAAACGAATTAGCTATTCTTGTATGCGAAGTAATGCAAGGTTATTATAAAATGATGGGTGGATTACAAGGTATTATACCAACTTTTGATGGGAAAAATAAAGATAGTTTTAAATCTGAATTAAGATTTACATCAAATTTCTATCCAAATCAAAATAAATTATTTTAAAAAAGTTAGAAAGGACATAAAATTATGAGTTTTAATGAATATAAAGAACATAATGTTCGTGCTGGTCTTGGAACTGCATTTTGTATCATGAAACCAAATGAAACAAAATATCATATAGTAGCTGCTGTTGAAAGTATGCCTGCAGTTTTTGGTTCTCCTGAAAACATAACATTTTCATCAACAACTAATATGGCAGTAACAAATGTTCAAGGAAAAAATACAACTGAAAATGTAACAGTTAATATTCCATATAATTTAGATAATATCGCATTAATGGATGAAATTGTTAAAACAAAATGTAAATTTGCATATATTGATTTAGAAGATTTTTCTGGTCAAGAATTTGTGGCAACCCCTTCTTATCATATGGCAGAAGTTGGAACTACTTCAATTAAAACAATTGTATTAGATTTAACAGTTGAAGATGCAAAACCAAAAATTACTGATGATTTATATGATTTATTCCAAGATACAATTTCATTTGAATCAACAATTCCAGGAAATATTGTTTTAGAAGGAACTGGAAAAGCAGAATTTATTATTTCTACTACTCCAACAAGTGCAAATATTACTGTTGAATCAAGTGCTACTGGAGTTGCAACAGCTTCATATACTAGTGGAAAATTGACAATTACTGGAGTTAAAGCTGGCTCAACAATAGTTACAATTAAAGCGGTAGATTCTACAAATGCATATGCTTCAAATAGTCGTAGAATTAAAGTTATTGTTGAATAAAAAATGGAGGTAATTTATGAAAGCATATATTGAAGATCGTAATGGCAATCATTATGAATTTAAAAATTTAACTAGAAAACAAAAAATTTTATTTAGCAAAAAATTCAAATCAGTTGGAGAAGATACAGAAGAAATTGATAGAATTTTTGCTGATATAATGAAGTTAAATTATCCAAATATTTCACAAGAAGAAGTTGATGATATTCTTGATTATAATGATGAAATTTATGGAATTACACAAACATATGAATTAGTTTCTGCAATTTTAGAAGAGGTTTTTACTCAAGTAGGTGGCGATTTGAAAGTTCATCCATACCTACAAGAGAAACAACAAAGAGAGAAAATAGAAACGAATCAAATGTAATAATTGATAAGTATGGTGGCGATTTGGAAACATATTATTTTGTTGAAGAATTGCCACTTGCTTTAGAATATGGAATGACACTAGATGAATTTTGGAACGAAGATTGTGATTTACTTTATGCTTATCAAAAAGCATATATAAATAAATTGCATACAAATGCGCATATTCAAGGTTTATACAATGAATTATCATATAGAATAGCAATAGCAAATTCATTTAAGAAAAAAGATGATAAACCAGTCGAATATCCAAAAGAACAGGTGTTTAATCCTTTCGAGCAACAAAAAGAAAGAAATAAATCTTTCATTGAAAATATTGATACAAGCCAAAATAATAATGGGTTGTATAATTTAAAACATATTCTTGGTGAAAGGAGGAAGAAAAATGGCTGATTATGAAATTGGGAACATAATGCTGAATTTTAAAGTTCAGAGTAATAATATTAGTAATTCAATTAATAAAATAGTTAAATCTTTTAATAAATTAAAAGATATAAATGTAAGTAATTTAAAAAGTCAATTTGATGGAATTACAAATGCGATAAAGCCATTTTTAAATGAAATAAAAAGTGCAGAACCAGCATTGCAAAGTTTTGGTGATTCACTTGATTTTAAAAAGGTTTATTTTGAAATTGAAAAAATAAATGCAAAACTTGAAACTATAAAAAGCAAAAGTGCTGCCTCACAAATAATAGATACAACAAAGATAGCTGAAGCAAATGCAAAATTTGATATAACTAATCAAAAATTAGAACAAGCTAAATTAAAAACACAAGCAATTGCAGATAAAAATACTTTAAGCAACATTAAAATTGAAACTGCAAATGCAAAACTTAAAAAAGCAAATTCTCAACTAGAAATAACTAATAATAGATTAAATAGAATAAATAATACTTCAAATAAAACTAGTCAAAGTTTAAACAAAGTATTTAATCTAGGTAGAATTTATTTTTGGATTAATTATACAAAGCGTGCTGCTCAAACAATTGCCAATATGATGACTAGTGCTATCAATTTTGATGAAACATTAAATAAGTTTCAAGTTTCAATGGGCAATTATTATGAACGTTCGATAAAATTTGTAAATAGTCTAACATATGCATTTAATTTATCTACAGATAGCATAATGAATTATCAATCAACATTTAAAAATATGCTTGACGCAATTGGTGGATTAGGTGAAGGTGATACAAGCTATCAATTAAGTGAAACATTGACTAGAATGGCAATTGACTATGCGTCTTTATTTAATGTAAG
>JAEDGC010000061.1 GCA_016297695.1 Bacilli bacterium | reverse complement strand
GGTAGTGTCCATAAGGACATGTCGGTTCGAGTCCGATCAACCGCACCATTAAAGTAAATCTATTAGTCTTCTGAATATGAAGGCTAATTTTTTATTATATAGGTTATTTTAGTTTAAAAAAGCTAGAATATCCTCTTTTTTTATGCAAACACGATACTTTTTGTTCAGTATACCTAAGGAGACTTACCACGGACTCGAACCATTGTTTTACGGGACTCGAACCTATAAGAAATAATAGCGGAAATAAGGTAGGTTTTATACTATAATGAGAATGATTCCCATGAAATGAGAATGGCTATCCTTGTTTGTGGGGTGGAAAATGTTATTAATTAATATTATAATATAAATGTAAACTAGTTTACATTGTAATTGGACATTACAATATATAGTAAAGGAGAAAATATATGAATTTAGGAAATAATATTAAAAGTTTAAGAACAGCAAAGAAAATGACTCAAGAGGAATTAGCTGATTTATTAGGTACAACATCAAAGTCTGTATCAAGATGGGAACAGTCATTAACATATCCTGATATTTCATTACTACCATTTATTGCAAATGTTTTTGAAGTAACAGTTGATGAATTATTAGGAGTTGAAAATATCAAACAAGATGAGTATGTTAAAGAATTAAAAAAACAAGCAGATCAATATGCTATGAATAATGATTATGAAAATGAACTAAAGTTATGGCAAGAAGCATATAAGAAATTACCTAATAATGATGAAGTTAAAGTTTGTTTAATTAGTATTATGAATACAATAAATATAGTTACAAATACAATTAAGTACTCAAATGAAATAGTTAAAATAGCAGAAAGTATTTTAGAAAAATCAACAAATAATAATATTAAAATAAATGCAACACAATGTTTAATAGATTTATATTCACAAATGGATAATATTGAAATGGCAGAATACTATTGCAAGCAATTACCTAGTGATTTACTATCTACTAGAAATGTGATGGAAACAAGATATTTAAAAGATGGAAAATTGTTGAAATCTATTCAAATGAACATCTGTGATTTTATTAGTGAAATCGGACGTGAATCAGAATTTGTTATTTATAATAATAGAATTCAAACTTCAAATGAGTACAAAAAAGAATATCTTGAAAGACTTATTAAAATTGAAGAGTTAGTATTTGTCAAAGACAATGATTATGGATATCATTCAGTATCGACTATTTTTAATAATATTGAATTAGCAAAATTAGAAATAAGAACAACTAATAAAGAAGATGCTGTTATTAATTGTTTTAATAATATTTTAAGAGCATCAGATTATATTATTAATTTTAAGCCTCATATTATTAAAACTCCATTTATGAATCAGCTTGAATGTACTGATATTTGTAGTTACTCATCTGTATTGAGAGATTTGAAAAATAATATTTTAAAAGAATTGATTGATAATATTTTTAAACAATATAAAAATTTGGAAATTTATCAGGATATTTTGGGCAAAGTAAATGAAATGTAAAAGATATTAAATAATACCACAAATCTTTTAAACAAAATGCTTTATATTTAATTATTAATAATGTGTAAAGTGATTTAACATTTCCAATAAATAAATCTAAAAAAATTTTCTACAGGTAAGAAAATTAATGTATATCAAAAATTAAACAAAATCTTTAAAAATAAAACAGAGAACATATAAAGAATAATAAGGAACGAATAAGGAACGAAATAATTGACTTCTGTTCCTTATTTTGTTATAATATATGTGGAGATGACAAGTATGAAATTAGAGTTTAAATATACAAATGAACTTGTTAGTTATTTATTAAATATTGAAAGATATAAAACGGCTTTAGAATATTTATATTTACCAATTAGAACAAAACAAAAATTAATGTATGATGCAAAACTTAAAAAAACACATTTTTCTACAAGCATAGAAGGAAATGTATTATCTTTAAAACAAGTTGAAAATGTAATTAATCAAAAGAATCAAAGCAATAAACTATCTGCTGAAGTAGAAGTGCAAAATTACTGGGATGCATTATCTTTTTTAGAAGAAGAAAAAACTAAAAATACACCTTTATCGAAAGAATTAATACTTCAATTACATGATATTATTGAAAAAAATGGAAAACTAAAAAGAATTGAATTTAGAGGCCCTACTCCTCCAGGGGTTTTGTTTGCTGTATATGATGATAAAACTAAACGTGCAGAATATATTCCACCAGAATGGTGTGATGTCGAACCTTTAATTGATGAGCTTATCACTTGGTATTATAATAATCAGAATTTACCTGCTCCAATTTTAGCTGCTATAACTAGTTATGCATTTGTAAGTATTCATCCATTTACTAATGGTAATGGACGTACATCAAGAGCTATTGCTACATATATTCTAATGATTAAAGATTATGATTTTAAAGGCTTTAACTCTTTTGAGGAATATTATATGAGCGATCTTGATGGATATTATAATTCATTACAAATGGGACTGCCTGCATTGTTTTATGATGGAAGGGAGAATCCACCACATTTAGAAATTTGGCTTGAATATTTTTGTAAAATTATGTCTTTAAATTCAGAAAATATATATTATCAAGCTAAGGAAGCATCAAATAAAGATACGAGTAATGTGTTAAATGGATTGTCAAAAAAAGATTTGGTATTGATAAGATATTGTTTAGAAAATAATGTAACAATATTGAAAAACAAAGAATTAGCATCTTTATTTGGTGTAACTTCAAGAGCTATTTCCAAATGGATGGTAGAATGGGTTAATAAGGGAATACTAATACCTAATGGTGGAACAACTAGAATAACTAGTTATAAATTATCTGATAAATATGCTAGTTTAAAAGTGTCAGATATTGGGTTTACTGATTAAATAATAAATGTGTTAATACAACCCAAGAATTAAAAGAATAAAGCTTATGATATTAATTTATCTTAAATCATATTTAAATAACTGTAAAACAAATGGCTTGTTTTAAAAATCTTGATTAAGATAATAAACATAGAAAAATTTATTCATAAGATTATTTACACAAGAAAAGTGTATTCTCAAACAAATTCATAGATTTGTGATATAATATAAAAGTAAAAAGGTAAGTTTAATAGTGTTTTAAAAAGGAGAGTACATAATGATTGAAAAACTACTTGAAAGAAAAAAAATAGCTGTTAAAACAAAAATTACCATCAAAACATTAATTAGTACTGCTTTAATAGCTGCTTCAGTTATTTCACCACAATTGGTTCACCTTGTCGTAGGTTCAAAAGGTGGAATGTTATTATTACCTATGTATTTACCAGTAATTATCGGTGGATGTATTTTAGGTTACAAATGGGGAATTATGATTGGTGTTTTAAGTCCTCTAACAAGTTATTTATTAACACTTGGTGGTGCGGTCCCTATGCCTGCTCTTACTAGATTACCATTTATGGTTGTCGAACTTGCAGTATTTGGTTTGATAAGTGGTTTGATGAGTTCTAAAATAGCTAAAAATCCTATTTTAGCTTTCCCTGCTGTTTTAACTACACAAGTTGTGGGAAGACTAGTGTTTATACTTACTGTAGCTGTATTTAGCAACTATACTGTACTTAACGTAGGTCTTGTGTATGGACAAATAATTACAGGATTAGTTGGAATTGTTGTTCAAGCAATTTTAGTTCCACTTATTATCATATTATTATCTAAGGCATGCAAGATAAGTGAAACCAATGAAAAATAAAAAATTCAAAACAATGAAAAGCATTATGTTCAGTATCAGCGCCATAGTGCTTTTTGTCCTATTATTTGGATGCACTAAAAAAGAAACTTTTTACGAAAATGAGAACAAACCAACAATTGACTTTTTACAACCATCGGCCTTTTATGAAAAAAATGAAGAAGACATTTTTGAACATTTTACTAAACTAAATAATATTGGAATTGATACACTTATTATTCAAAATATAGCTAAATTTGATAATGGTACACCTGAAGTATGTTATTATGATTCTTTGATTAATTTTCCCAAAAAATATAATGATTTTTTAGAGAAAATGCTAAAAGCTGCAAAACATTTTGACATAAAAATTATAGTAGGTCTATCGAATGATTCATATTGGTGGAGTTATCAAGAACATGGATATCGTAGTGACGTAATGAATGTTTTTTACGAAGAAGAATCAAATGTGTTAAAAGAAATATTGACAAAGTATGAAATAAATGGTATTTATTATGCTAATGAAATGTTTTCAAACCAGAATAGTTATTATAAAAGTTGGTCAAAACACTTAAATAAATTACTCGAAGATATTAACAGCATTAATCCTCAAATGCCATTTTATATTTCCCCTTTTAATTCTTCAGCTTTTTTAAAAAATCATAAAAATTGTGTAACTGAATGGGAAAATTTCTTTAAAAATGTAAATTTTAGAGAAATAGATTATTTTATGATTCAAGATGGTTTTGGTGGTTGTGAGGCCAATCCTAAAGAAAGAGAGTATAAAGAAATTTTTAAAAGAAATACTAAAATAAGAGAGAAGTGCCTAAAATATTCAAAAGCAAATTTCATTCTCAATATTGAATTATTTGCTAGCGATGGATATACATCAAAAAAACGTTTAGAAAAGCAAATAGCCTATGCTAATATGCTCGGTAATAAAATAGCATGTTTTTCGGTATCTCACTATTTTATAGATGTAGAAGATATTTTTAAATAAAAATAAAAAAATAAAAAGTTTTAGAATAAAATTTAATTTTTTTGTGTTATGTATAATGTAAATAGAAAACTTACTAATTTGAAAGGAAGAAAAGTATGAAAAAAGTTTTTAAATGTTTAAGTCTTATTATGATTGTGGGAATGTTTGCTTTAATAGCTACTTCTTGTGGTAAAAAAACAGAAGCAGAATTATCAAGAGTAACAGTAGACATTAACCCTAGTATCGAATTAATGGTTGATGAAGAACAGAAAGTTATATCTGTATCTGCATTAAATGATGATGGTAGTATTATAATAGCTGGCGAAGCAATCGTTGGTAAAGATGTAGAAGAAGCTACTAAAATTATCGTAAATGTTTGTACAGAAACAGGTTACATCGTTAAAGGCGAAACAACTGTTAGCGATAACAATGTTAAAATTTCTGTATCAGGTAACACTGAATACGCTAATGAATTAGCTAACAAAGTTAAAGATGCTGTTAAAGACTACTTTGATAAAAGTGGCATTAAAGCAAAAGTAGAACAAATTAATGCTCTTGCAATAGCAGAATTAAAGCAATTAGTTTTGAATAATTCTACTTTTACTGAAGAAGAAGTAGAAGCAATGTCTGAAAAGGATTTATTAAAAGCTTTGTCAGTTGCAAGAATGGAAACAGCTATACTTATTTCTGAAGATATGAAAAAATTATACTTTGAAGCCAAAGAGTATGAAATAAGTTTTGCTGAAAGAGAAGAAACAGTTAAAATTATTGAAGAGTTAGGTAGTGTATATGGCACTGTATATGCTGCTTATAAAAAAGTAGTTGATCAATATCGCGCTGCTGTAACTACACTTGAAAACTTAAAATATGATACTTTAATTTCTCCAGATTCAGCTTATCAAAAAGCTCTTGTAGAAATGCGTGCAGCTAAAATCAAATATCTTGAACAAAGATCATATGTTGCAAGTCTTGAAATTGGTGATTTAAAAATAACTGCGGAAATTAAACTTGCTGAATTAAAAGATGCATATGAAAAAATGGAACAAGCTTATGTTGAAGCAGGTAATGCTGCTGTAAAGAGCCTTGATGCTCTTATTGCTACATTAAAAAATGTTGAAAAACAATTTGATGAAGTTGATAAACTATTAGCAAGTTTTGATTTTAATAGTGTTTTAAAAACTAAAACGAGCGAAATTGAAGCCGCTATGAATGCTGCTAAAGATAAGTTCTTTGAAGACTTTGAAGCAGCTCATAAGGATGATTTAGAAAAAGCACAAGCAGCTTTAATCGCTCAAAAAGATGCTTTGAAAAAATCTATTTTAGATTCTAGTTTGAATAAAGAAAACAAATAAAATAAGCTATTTTAAAAAAATAGTGTTAGGGGAAAGGTGAAAAGCGAATTAGAAGTTTTTCACCTTTTTAGTATTTTTGTATAAGTTTTATAGAAAATATGTTATAATAAAATAAATAATGGAATAATTTTGACATTTTTTGTGTTATGTATAATGAAAGGAAATCTTTAGCATGAAAAGTTTTTACGAGAAGTTAAAAGATAAAGATGAAGAGGCCTTTAATAAACTATACGACGACTATGTTAAACTAATTTATCATATAGCTTACTCGTATACACGTTCAAAAGAAGATGCCGAAGATATAACGAACGAAGTTTTCTTAAAAATATTAAATAGTATTGAAAACTACAATGATAAAGGAAAATTCAAAGAGTGGATTTGTGCTATAGCTCGTAACACTGCATGTAATTATGTTACGAGAATAAAAGATGAGAATAGCCTTACTGATGAAGAAAGTGTGAATAATGCCAAAAGCAGCAACGATGGTCATCAAGATATGATAGATTTATTTGAGGAATTTCTTGATGAAGTTACTGTAAGAATCATGATTTTGCGCTTTATTTATGATTATAAGTTTAAAGAAATATCCCTAACTTTGGATATGACCATTGGCCAAGTACAGGGATTGTATTACGATGGAATCGAAAAATTACGAAAGGTGTGTAAAAATGGATAGATTTGAAAAATATATAAAAAATAATATCAATAAAAATCCTGATTATGAGCCAAGTGATAACTTAAAAGAAAAAATATTTAAAAATGTTGCTTTAAACAGCCATAGTAAAGTTAGTTTTTTTAAGAAAAACTTGTTTAAATTTACCTCATGTTTTGCTTGTATCGCACTTTTTATAGTAGTAGGTATTGTATTGATATTTTCAACTAATAAAGTTGAACAATATTCAGCAATTATTGAAATAGACGTAAATCCAGAAATAGAAATGGTTATAAATGAAAAAAACGAGGTAATATCGATAAAAGGATTAAATGATGAAGGCAAAATGGTAATCCTTGAGGAGGATTTAAAAGGTAAAAATATTACAGAAGTGCTTTCAAAAATAATTGAAATTGAAACTAACATGGGTTATCTTAACAATAATTTAGCACTCAGTGATATGACAATATCAATCACTAATGATAAAGATGACATTATCAAAAAAATCCAAAAAACGATTAATGAATCGATAACTTCAATAAGTGATAGTAAAGAAAAAAGTTTGAATGTATATTATAAGGAAGGAAAGAGTGTCGATAGTTTAAAACAATACGCTGCTTCAGTTGATCCTACTTTAACAATCGAAAAAATTAGTCATATGAGTTATGACGCTATCATTAAGGTTATTAGTGATTATCATAATGAAGTGGCCGAAATTAATAGTGTTGATCTCGAAAAAATGTATCTTGAGACCAAAAAGCAAAATGCAATTAAAATGGTTGAAAATGCATACTATAATAATCTTAAAACGTTAGATAATACTTATAGTAGTTTAATTTCGCAATATGATTATTTTTACAATTTACTAATTGATACGTATTCTAAACTACAAAATGAGTATAAAGAATTAACTATTGATAGTGATTCCTTATACCAAAAGACCTTAAAAATGCTTAATGATAAAAAAGAAGAGATAATTAAGCAAAAGAAATTAATCGCCATTAAAAAACAAAATGGTGAATATGTAAAATTAGAAGAAATAATTTTAAGTGCTTTTGAGGAACAATATAAAACATTAGAAGTAAATCTAAAAGTAATAAAACAAAACATTGATGATGTTTATAATAGCGTTTTAGATGAAGCGAGCAACATTTTTAAAAATTTAAATGATGTTAAAGAAAAATTAAAAGATGTTGTTGACAGTATCACAATTGATAATATTTTAAATAGTAATGAAGCATTAAATGAGTACAAAACCCAACAATCGTTAAACTTTATTAAAGAATATAGTGAATGCATAGAGTATATTAATAGTGTTATGCGAACTAGAAAAAGTAATCTTCTTAATAGTGATAAATAATCTCCAAAAAACGTCTAGGCTTATAGAAACCTAGACGTTTATTTTCAATAAACTTAGTTTATAATTTGAAAAAACTACGTAAATGTGGTATTATATATAAAAATAGGACTATCGCCAAGTGGTAAGGCAACAGGTTCTGACCCTGTCATCACTGGTTCGAATCCAGTTAGTCCTACCATTAAAGTCGGTCAAAAAGTCTTTTGTAGACTTTTAAAAAATAGGCTATTTTCGCAAAAATTCATAGTTTTACTATGATAAAATGCTGAAAATAGCTCTTTTTTTATTCAAAAAGTGTAGAGCTGTACGGGGAGTTGAACCTTCGTTTTTTACGGCTAGACTGGGGAGTTGAACTAATTTCAAATTTTAGGAACAATGGGATTTTAATATTAGTATTACTACCAACTTTTAAGCATGTTTTAAGGCCTTTGTCAGTTCTTTATCTAAAAAAATTGAAGCTTTTTCAACAAATATCTATTAATATTTTTAAATTTATGATATAATAAATATACCTTTGGTAGTTTCGACCTATCAAAAAAGGTTAAAAATATACCTT
>JAEDGC010000060.1 GCA_016297695.1 Bacilli bacterium | reverse complement strand
ATTCTTTATTAAAAAATTTAAATATTTCTTTATATCCTATTACTGTATTTAATGCTTTACATGATATTTTTTTATCATAAAAATATTGAGCTTCTTTAATTAAACCATCTTCAAGCATTTTATCTACTCTTTTATTAATAATATCATATAATTTTTTCCTATCAGTTGTTAATCCAATAAAATAGACATTATTATATAGTAGTTTTGGTTCTACTTTTTCTATATCTTTACGATTTAAAAATCTTATTAATCTTTTTCTATTATTTATATGAATATCCATATCTTTATCTTTTTTCTTACATAATTCATATAGTTGTTCATTAGTATAATTTTCATATTCATCACTTGTTTGTTCTTCAGTAAAACGGTAATCAAATAAGGCTGCTTTTAAATATAATCCACTACCACCAACAAAAATGATATTTTTATCTTTATTATTTTCAATTATTTTTCTAGCATCTTTTTGATAATCATATATTGTATAATTATCTTCTAAATTGCATATGTCTAGTAGATAATGCTTTATTCCTTCTTTTTCTTCTTCTTTTATTTTAGCTGTTGCAATATTCATATCTTTATAAACTTGCATTACATCACAATTTATGATTATTGCATCATACATTTTAGCAAGTTCAACACTCATTTTAGTTTTTCCCACTCCAGTTGGCCCAACAACACATATAATCATTTTAAACACTCCTTATATAAAAATTAAAATCTAATTCATTATTCTTTTAAACATTTTATCTAAATCATAATTAGAAAACTTTATGATTGTTGGTCTACCATGGGCACAATTATAAGGGTTTTTACATTTTACTAATTCTTTTAATAATTCTACTTGTACATCATAACTTATATCCATATTAGCTTTAATACTCATTTTACATGCCATGCTAGCAGCTAAACGATCATTAAATTCTACTGGATCAAATTTCTTTTTATCCATTAAAATTATATCTATCATTTTTCGAATAGTCTCTTCTTCATATCCTTGATTTAACCAAATTGGATGTTCTTTTATAATAATCGTGTTAATACCAAATTCATCTATATCAAAACCTAATTCTCTAATAAATTCAAAATTTTGTTTTATATCAATAAATTCACTTGTCGATAATTCAATTGTTATTGGTATTAACATACTTGTTTTAATTATTTTTTTATCTTTCATAGCATCTAATACTTTTTCATAGTTAATTCTTTCATGAGCTGCATGTTGATCTATTAAATACATTCCATCTTCATTTTCAGCTACAATAAAAGTTTTGTGAATAACTCCGATTGGATGTAAATCTAATAATTTTATTTCTTTGTTTATAATAACTGTATCATCATAAACACTAGATTCTTCTTTTATTATTGAACTTAAATTTAATTTTGTTTGAACATAATTATTTTCTTCAATATTATCTTCATTAATAATATTTTTTATAAAATCATTTTTTTCTTCGTTTAAAGGGCTTGTTAATTCAACATTATCATTATTACCATTTGGAATAAGAAGATTTTTATATAAAGCATTTTTTATATTTTTAAATAATAAATCAGTTAATACTTCTATTTTTGATATTTTTATATCTTGCTTAGTTGGATGAATATTTACATCAATTAAAGTTGGATCTGTATCAATTTTTATTACTACTACAGGATATTTTGAATCAGGTTTATACATATAATATGCATCATTTATACATCTATTTAAATCATTATTTCTAACTACTCTATCATTTACTATTGTAATTATATGATTACGATTACTCTTTAATATTTCTGGTTTGCAAATATAACCATATATATCAAAATCATCACAACTATCTTTTATTTCTAACATTTTACTAGATATATTTAACCCATAAATTTCATGAATTGTTTTATGTAAATTTTTACTTCCACTAGTTTTGACTAATACATGATTATTATTAATTAAAGTAAAAGCAATATCATTATGAGCAAGAGCTTCTCTTTCAATTAGAGCAACACAATTTGCTAGTTCACTTTGTTCTGTCTTTAGATATTTTAAACGAGCTGGTGTATTATAAAATAAATTTGTTATAGTTATACTTGTTCCTTTTTTAGCATCGGTCTTTTCTTCACTTAAAAGGTTTCCACCTTTAATATGGATTTTTGTTCCAATATCACCCATGCTAGTTTTAAGTTCAACCTCAGATACAGATGCAATTGATGGTAATGCTTCTCCTCTAAAACCTAAAGTTCCAATAAAAAATAAATCATCATCACGATAAATTTTAGAAGTGGCATGTCTTTGAAATGCTAGTTTAGCATCAATTTCATCCATTCCAATTCCATCATCATCTACTTTTATTAAACGAAGTCCTCCATCTTCTAAGGTAATATTTATTTGACTAGATTTAGCATCTATACTATTTTCAACTAATTCTTTAACAACTGATGCACACTTTTCAACTACTTCACCAGCTGCAATTTTATTAGCTAGATTTTCACTCATTACTTTAATTTTGCTCATAAAAACCACTTCCTAAAAAAGAATCTCTAATTTCAATAATACTGTGATTAATTGTATATATATTTATATCACTAGATTTTTTTACATTAATAAACCCTAAACCTTTAATAACAATATCTGTATTATTACTTACATGGTATGTTTTTAAAGCATACTCTTTTAATCTATCATTATTTTCAAATACTTTGTTTAAATTAATATCATTACTCATATAAAAAATAAAATCATTATTGTTATCTAAATTCTCAATTCTTAATTTATTTTCTATTAAAACACTTGTTTTTGGTTGCATTTGATAGACACTAGGTTTTATAAATTTACTATTATTTATTTTTTTTACAAAATCTAATTCATTATCTTCATATATTTTATCTTTTAAAGTAAATCCTGGCGTATCAATAAATACATAATCATTATAATAAATATTTATAAAGTTAAGTGTTGTATTTGGTAGCATACTAGTTGTTATTTTATTAACACTATCGGTAATTGTATTTAATAATGTAGATTTACCAGAATTTGTGTATCCCATAAAGAAGCATTTTTTTGTAGAATTATCTTCCATTATTTGAAATATTTTATTAATATTTTTATTTTTTAAAGATGTTAAAAATATTATTTTATCTTTTATTTTATACTCTTTACATAACCAATTTTTTATTTTATCAAAATTGAATGACTTAGGAATTAAATCTGATTTACTTATAACTAAACATTTATTATTTTTTATTTTGTTAAAAGTTTTTACAACTTCTTTATTAATATTAAATAAATCAACTAAAAAAAATACTAAATATTTTTTATCATTAACTTCTTTTAAGATATTTTCTTGATTAATTGGTAAATTAATATATTTCATCTCATTATAATGCATTAATCTAAAACATCTTTGACAATATTTAGCTTCATTTATTTTATCTTTTCTTATATACCCTATTTTATTTTCATCTTCCCACTGAAGAGTTATTCCACATCCAATACATTTTTTAATCATAATACTTTCCTTTTATTAAAATTTCTCTTTTTGCAAAATATTTATATACTTTTTTTTCAAAATAACGATTTATTTTAGTCCAAAAGTAATCAACATTACTCATCGGATTTAACAAAATACTTGTTAATCCTGCTCTATTTGCCCCTAAAATATCTGTAAATAATTGATCCCCAATACATGCTATTTCTGTATCTTTAAAATTATATACTCGCATTATTTTACGATATTTTTTTAAAAATGGCTTACTTGCAGAATGAGCAGAATCAACATTTAAATGTTCTTTAAAAGGTCTTACCCTATTTTTAGGACTATTGGAAATAATTATTAATTTAAATCCCATACACTCTAATTCATTAAATAGTTCTTTTATTTTTTTATCTGGTTCTTTTATATTAACTGGAGCTATGGTATTATCTAAATCAAATAGTAGACACTTTATACCTCTTTGTTTTAATTTTTCATAGTCAATTGAATAAATACTTTGAGCATATATATCTGGAACTAGTTTATCCATTAGATTATCCCTTCTAATCTTCTTTTGTTTCTATAGAAGCATTATAAATAGAAAAATATTTATCTACCTTATCTCTAACATAATATGTTTCACATTTAACATTAGTACATAATTTATCATCTTTATAAATCAAAATATTGGTTTTACTTTGGCCATCTTGTTCATAACTAAATGTTATTTTATTACCAGATATTTCATATCTTCCTTGAATTGAAGTTTCATTAGCATTTGCTGGAGTATTTATATCTTTTGTATAAAATGTTTTATCATTTAATAAATGTAATTCTTGAACAAATGAATATAATAATTCTTCATTATTTTCTTTGTTATAAAAATTATATCCAATTACCCATAAACCAGTATATTTTTTATCAACTTTATTACTGTTAAATGCTAAATTAAGTATTAATATTAAAGCAAGACAAAAAAAGAATGTAGCTGCCAACCTTAATATATTTTTTTGTTTTTTATTAATTTTCTTCATTATAACCACCTCAAAGATAATTTAATTATACCATATTAAGTTCACTTTTAAAATAAGTAGCATAAAGTTTTTTTACTATAATATTATTTTATAAAGGAAGTGTATGATGTTTTTTTCAATAGTTAATTTAATAAAAGATTTATGTTTTTTTACAGGTAGCTATTCAAACAATGTTTTTTTACAACCATTAGATAAAGATGAAGAAGAAAAATATATTAATTTAATGTTACAAGGTGATAAAAATGCCCGTAATATATTAATTGAACATAATTTAAGATTAGTTGCCCATATAGTAAAAAAATTTGATAAAAAAAGCGTTGATCCTGATGATTTAATTAGTATTGGAACAATAGGTTTAATTAAAGGTATCGATTCTTATAATAATAATAAACCAACTAAAATTACGACATATGCAGCTCGTTGTATTGAAAATGAAATATTAATGTTTTTTAGAAGCAACAAAAAAAACTTAAATAATATAAGTTTAAATGACTCAATTGGTTATGATAAAGATGGGAATGAAATTAATTTAATTGATGTTTTAAAAGATAATAGTCCTGATATAAATGATATTTTACATACTAAAGATAATATTAAACTACTAAATAATTATTTAAGCCTTTTAAATGATAGAGAAAAAGAAATTATAATTAAAAGATATGGTCTTGCAGGAAGTAATGAATATACCCAAAAAGAAATAGCTAAACAATTAAAAATATCGCGAAGTTATGTATCTAGAATAGAAAAAAGAGCTTTAACTAAAATATTAAGAGAATTTATAAAAAATAAAAATGAAATATAGTTAATTTCATTTTTATTCATTTTTATACTCATCAATTAATCTTTTATGAATACCAGGTTCAACAATATTTATTGAATTAATAGCATTTTCTAAAGCTAATTTAAAATTACCTTTATAAAAAGAATTTTCGGCCTTTAATAATCCTAAATCAACATCTTTATTTAAAATACGATATCTATTACCATATACTATTGCAAGTTCTGCCATTTTAGCAGTTTTTACAAGTTCATTGATATTAGTATAAACTTTTAATACTAAATCTCTTGCTGTATCTACTCTTGTATTTAATATTTTAATTGATATTGGAGTTTTATCGAGTTCTTTAACAATATCATTAATCGCCATTGTAGCTTCAGATAATTCAACATAATAGTTTTTAGGAACAAAAGGTAATTTAAATTCTCTAACTTTATTTTTTGATTTTTTCAAAATATTTTTGATATCATCAAGTTGTTCTCTAGCTCTTAATTCATCTTCTTTTAAACTTCCTAAAGTTCTAAGAGCAACCTCTAATTTTTCTTCTGTTTTAATCAATTTAATATTAATTAATTCCATCTCTTTAGCAAGTTTCGTATAATATGATCTCTTACTACGATATAAATTAATTACACGATCATATTCTTCTCTTAAATTTTTTAATTCATGGTGAATAGTATCAATAATACTAGCTTCTTCATCAGATAAATCATAACTATATTTAATATCATCTATTTTCTTATATAAATCATTATTTATTTTTTCTAATTTACTGATTTTTATCAAAATTGTTCTACTATATTCTTCATATATTTTCTTAGCAACTTTTTCCTTATCAAAATCATTATATATTGAATCAAAATAATCTAGAATTGTTTTTAACTCAAAAATTGAATCTTCTAAATTTAAAACATTAAGTCTTTGAAATATATCTGCTATTTTTTTATTTGACTCAGTAATATTATAATCAATATTTAAAAAGTCTAAATTAAAACCTTCTTTAGTCATTTTTTCTTCAATTCGTTTTATATCTGCTATTTTCTTAGGAATTAATTTTTTAACTAATAAAATAATACTTGGTGTTTCCTCAATAACAATTTTTAAATTACCAATAGTATCATCTATTGCTTTTACTATTTTTCCAACTTCAGTATATTGATTTTTATCCATTGATAATTCAAAAGCACTAAATAATTTATCTACGTTTTCAAATTGTAATTCTAAAGGTCCTTCAACTTCTTTATAATCTTCTTTATTATTATTGTATTTTGCAACTATTTCACGATAGCTAGATTTCAATTTTGTTATTGTTTCTCTATTCTTTTCTTCAGATAAGGTTATTTCTTTGATTTCATCTAGTAAAAAATTAGCTTTTGTTTTTACATAATATATTTGTAATTCTGTTTCAGCAATTTTTTGTTTTAACTCTTTATATTTTTGTTCATGAAATAAATCTTCTATTTCAATTAATGCATCAGTTATTTTAGGAACTTCCTCATCTTTTATTTTTTTAAATTTTTCTTGCCATCCATTATATGTTTCACTCATATTTTCATTATTTACAAGTGGTTCAACTTTATTTAATTCTGATAAAATGGATGCTGATATAATTAAATTCTTATCTCTTTCTAATTCTGTTATTTCATTAGAATATTTTTTCTTATCATGACGTGATATTAAATTTAAAACTAATATAAGTATTGCTACAGTTACCACATAATATAGTATTGCAACTAATATAAATGTTGTTGTATTCATAATACCACTTCCTACTCTATAATTATTTTACCATAAAATATTGTTTAATGTAAAAAAAGTTAACAGCTTTCCATTAACTTTTTTTTATTTATTTTTTTATTAAATAATTTTATTAATTCTTTTAATACTTTTTTATCTTCAATTACTTCTAACTCATTTTTATTCAATTTTACAAACAATACATCATTATAATTATCATTATTTATTATATAAGCAAATTTTTGTGCACTCTTATTTAATGTTGAAACAACAGTATATTCTTTTTTATTTACTTCAATTACTTCTTCATCTATTTTCATAAACTATATTTTATAACTCCCGTCTTATATTTATCTAAATTACGTGACATATTCATAGCTGAGATTGAAATATTCATAAGCATTTTTGGAGTTAATAAATCAAAATAAGTATTATAATTTTTATACATTTTTATGGCTTCTCTTTCTACAAATAAAGCATCAGTTATATCTATTGGTGCTAGTGACATTTTATAAGCCATTCCAATT
This sequence comes from Bacilli bacterium, assembly GCA_016297695.1. GTDB lineage: Bacteria > Bacillota_I > Bacilli_A > RF39 > UBA660 > RUG14121. The sequence goes on along the minus strand of JAEDGC010000060.1, from coordinate 1,103 downwards.
GATGAAATACCAGCAATATATGCTAAATTTCTTTTCTCTTTATCATATTTTTTTAAAACTTTATATTTGTATACCACTATAGTCACTCCCTACTACTATTAAATTATTTCATATTAACACTTTATTGTCTAATATTTTATTTTTTACTTTACATTATTTTTATCAAAAAATTAATGATTTTTAACCATTTTTATCTGTTTTAAGCATATATTTTATTTGACATTATAAAAATATAGTGTATAATTAATATTGCGAATTAATGGCAGTGCTTTTAGTATTGTAATGTGTTTGTTGGCAAGTGACTTTTAAAGTATTTAGAACTGCCCTAATGAAATATTAAAACAAACTCCCTACTATATAACAAAGCAAAATTAATTTAGCAAATATGAAGAAAGGAGATATATTTATGGCAAGATATACTGGACCAGTTTATAAAAAATCTAGAAGATTAGGTTTTTCTACTTTAGAAAATGGTAAAGAATTAGCTCGTCGTCCTTACGCTCCTGGTCAACATGGTGCTGACAGACGTAAAAAACTTTCTGAATATGGTGTTCAATTACAAGAAAAACAAAAGGTTAGACTTATTTATGGTTTAAATGAAAAACAATTTAGAAAAGTATTTGATCGTGCTGTTAAAATGCATGGTGTTGCTGGTGAAAACTTATTAAAATTACTTGAAAGTAGAATTGATAATTTAGTTTATCGTATGGGACTTGCTAGAACTAGACGTGGAGCTAGACAAATTGTTAACCATGGTCATATTACAGTAAATGGTATCAAAGTTGATATTCCATCTTATACTTGTAAACCAGGTGATATAATTGCTGTTAAAGAAAATTCTTTAGATCATAAAGCAATTAAAGAATCTTTAGAAGCTACTATTAACAGAGTTGCATTTGTTTCATTTGATGATAAAAAAATGTCTGGTGAATATGTTAGATATCCAGATCGTAGTGAATTAAATCAAGAAATTAATGAATCACTTATCGTTGAATTCTACAATAGATAATAAAAAAAAGAAAATCTCAAATAAGATTTTCTTTTTTTACAGAGTGTAGACAAACCCCTAGATTTTTCTAGAGGTTTTCTTATGAATAAATTTT
>JAEDGC010000059.1 GCA_016297695.1 Bacilli bacterium | reverse complement strand
AAGTTTTTCAACGCTTAGTGAAGATTTTTAATTTAAAACTGTCAAACTCGGGTGATTAAATTAAAAAGAGAATCATATGCTTTTTTAAATCTTGGCAACTTAAAATCTGGCGAATATAGAATGCTTTCAATTAAAGAAGTAAAAAAACTGTATAGTTTAAAATAAAGTAAATGTAAATTGTGTCAATATGAATTCTATTTACTAAAATTATATTTAATGTTATAATTATCTAAATATATGGAGGGATATAGATTATGGGAAATTAAGTATGGAGGAAATAATCATGGAAGTTTAATTTTGGAGGTTATAGTTATGACAGAAGCAGAACAATGGTTAACTGATAATGATCAATTATTAACAGAAGAAGAATTAAAAGAATACATTGAAAGAATGAATTATTATTTAAAGGCAGAAGAAGTAAATAAAAAAGTAAATGAAATGAATTATAAACATAATCTTGCTAATATTGATTATTCTACTGATATCGAAAAAGCTTTCAATAATTTAATTATTACTAAAAAAAGATTAAATGAATATTATGAAGAAATGAAAGCAAAATATAATTTAACAAGATAAAAAAAATACTAGGTTTAAAAATCTAGTATTTTTAATTACAATGACAGTTTTCACAGCTGCAATCTTCACAATTACATTCTTGTTCTTCTTGACAATTACATTCACAGTTTTCATCACAATTGCAAGAATCTTCATTATCAACAATGCTGATTGCTGCTACTGGGCAAGATTCAATAGCGTTACTTAAATTATTACTTTTTAAATTTTCATTTGATATTACACTAGATTTACCTTCATCATTGAAATCAAAATGCTCTGAATCTATTGCAATGCAAGCACCACAACCAATACATGTTGAATCATCAACTAAAATTTTTTCCATACTTTTTCATCTCCTAAAATGATTATATAAATAATATTAAAAAAATGCAAACAATTATATTTTAAATATTTTAAAATTATGGTATTATATATTTGAATAAGGAGTGGTTACATGAAATCTCGTATGGAAAAATATTATGATAACCACGAGCTTACTAAATCTAGATTGGATAAAAATGAACAATTATATAAAGAAATTAACCAGTTAAATTTAGAAAAATTTAATCCAAATAACAACGTAAAAGTTATTGGGGATAATGAAAATGTTATTGATGTAGATAAAATAAAAAATCTTTTAGAAAAAAATTACAAAAATGACGCTAAAAGAAAGACAATAACTTTGGATAATTATGATGAGGAAGATATCGATTTAGAAGAAACTAAAGAATATGATATTAATTCTATTTTAGAAAAAGCTCGTGAAGAAAAAGAAATAGATTATAATAAAGATAGATTAAAAAAAATTCGTGATACTCAATTTGATATACTTAATAGTTTAGATTTAGAAAAGTATTCTAAAAAAGATGAAGATCCTGTTAAGACAGCTAAAGAAGAAGAATTAATGAGCTTAATTAATACAATCACATCTAAAGAATTATCAAAAACTTCTAAACTAGATCCTTTTGATATATTATCAGATTTAAAGGGTAGTGATGATACTAAAGTTCTTAGTGGAATTGAAGAAGAAGTAAAAAAAGAAGAGACTAAAAAGTTAATAGAAAAAGAAAAATTAGAAAATTCTTTTTATACAACAAAAAATGCTTTTACCCAAAGTGATTTTGACGATTTTAATGATTTAAAAGATGATTTGAAGTCTACAAAGATAGTTATAAGAATTTTAATAGTATTTATTATAATTGGTTTTGTAGCTGGGATATTATTCTTTTTAAATAATTATTTCCATATTTTTTAATAAATTATCATATAATTTAATATGAAGAGAGTAAAAAAAATAAAAAATAAAAGAAGTATTAAAATAAAATATATTATTTGGATACTTCTTTTTTTAATATTTATAAATACTATATTTTTATTAAATAACTTTAATAAAAATATTAATCCAAAATTAGAAAAAGTAGTAGAAATGAATATTGATAAAATGATAAATAATATAATAAATGAGTATTCTTTGAATGAAGACTATGAAACTATAAAAAATATTTTAATTATAAATAAAAATAATAAAGAAGAAATAATTGATATAGATTTTAATTTATCTTCATTATACAATTTTTCAGGGCATATTACTGATGAATTAAAAAATGACTTGGCTGATTTAGAAAGTGGAAAAACAAACATGGATTATTATGATGAATATTTGTCAAGTAACAAAGATTATTTTGTTTTAATGGTTCCATTTGGAATAGCATCTAATAATCTTTATTTTAGTAATTTAGGACCTAAAATACCAGTCAAAGTAAAGTTTGTTGGAAGTATCCTTACTGGAGTTAAAACTAAAGTGACAGATTATGGTATTAATAATTCTTTGATTGAAGTATTTACTACTATAAATATCTCTTATTTAATAATTACTCCTGTTGCTTCTAAAAGAAATAATCATGATTTTGAAATACTTGTTGCATCAAAAATAATCGAGGGTAAAGTTCCTGATATTTACAATGGTGTAATGGAAAAAAGTAGTAATATTAGTAAAACTTCAATTAATTAATTATTATGACAAAAAAGTCACTAGAACTTAAAAAATATATTGTATAATAAATTAAAGGAGTTCATATAAAAAAAATATTAATTATTGAAGATGATGAATCAATTAAAATAGGGTTAAAATATTATTTAGAACAAGAAAATTTTGAAGTAATAGCAGTTTCTTCTAAAAAAGAAACATTAGATACTATTAAGGATATATCATTAATTTTATTAGATATAAACTTACCGGATATTAATGGATTTGAATTATTTAAAGAAATAAAAAAAATAAAAAACGAAAAATTGTATGAAAAATTGCGATGAATTTGACATTTTATTTGATTTTTGGTAATATAGTATACGTTTCCGCTTATTAGGAGAGGTAGAGTAATGAAAAAATTACCGTCGGTTAGGGTCATATTTATGACCATAATCGCAATTATTTTAGTAAATATAATATTTTCTTTAGAATATAATGTGAAACAAGATAATAGGGTTGTTAGTAGTGATACAAAACTTTTAGCGTCATATTTATCAATTGGTAATATTGACTATACAAAAGAATCTAAATCTTTAGTAAGAAACATCAATAATAATTCTGAGGTAGAGACAGAAGAAGTTGTTGTTAAAAATGTTTTAATTGAAGATGTAGATAATTCTTATGTATATCCTGAAATAGTATTCGAAGGTATGACCTTAGAAGAGTTAGGAGAAAAATTAAATAGAAGTTTGAAATCAACACTATCAGGTCACGGTTACACAATAGCAAAATATGCAATTGAGTATGATGTTGATCCATATATGGCAGTTGCCATAATGCTACATGAAACTGGATGTTCTTCTGGAAAGTGTAGTGGACTTGTTAGAAATTGTAATAATGTAGGTGGTATGAAAGGTGGTCCAAGTTGCGGAAATGGATCATATAAAAGATTTAAAACCCTTGATGAGGGAATAGAGTCTTTTATGAGAAATCTTTCAAATAACTATATCAAAAAAGGTTTAACAACTCCAGAACAAATCAATACAAAATATGCAGCTAGTCAAACGTGGGCTAAAAGAGTGAAATATTATATTAACAAAATTAAAAATAATTAAAAGGCAACGATTTAGTTGCCTTTTAATTTTAAAATAGTTATAATTAATAACATAAGGGTTGATAAAATGAAAAGTAGTGATTTTATAGATTTATCAAATGTTGAATTATTAAATATAGATGAACCAAAAAAGAAAAAGAAAATATTTGAGATAAAAACAATAATTATAATCTTAATTATGGTATTAATACTTCTTTTTGGTATTGGATTATTTTGGTTTCTATCATATGCAAAAGAAATTACTAAAGAAGAAAAATTAGAAAATAAAATAGTAGAATTAGGAACTGATTTAGATAAAAATGTTAATAATTACGTTAAAGATGAAAAATGTAAATTGAATTTAGAAAATGTTGATAAAAATAAAATAGGTAAATACAAATATTACATAAATTGTAAAAAGAAAAATTATTATGGTTATATAGAAGTAAAAGATACTACTAAGCCAATTGTTACAACTAAAGTAGTTAATATAACTAAAAATAATGAATTTAAAATAGAACAATTTATTATGAATACCTATGACTTATCTGAAGTTAAATATATGTATGATGATAATTTTGATATTAATAATTATAATAAATCTAATGGTTTATATTTAATACCAATACATGTGATAGACAGTTCTAAAAATAGAACTAATGTAGTAGGTATATTAATGGTATCTAATTTAACTGCTGAAAGATATATATCAGCTAGTAAACTTGAATCAACAACTTATAATGCGACACTTACAATTACGGATAAAATTGGAATTAACAATACAAATTATTATGTGAATGCAATTAGAATGTATAATTATACATTTAATGGAAATGAAGAATATAATAAAGTAAAACAAGAGTACCAAAATACTAATAAAATTAATAATGTTGAGGGAAAAGCAGTATTTGATGATGAATTAAATAATATAAAAATTGTTAAAATTTTAAATAAACAAGAATTAGATTTATTAAATGGAAGTTTTCCATATACATATTCTGAAATAAGTAGCCTATACTATAAATTAGGGTATGGGGTAATAATAGAAGATAGTAAATAAAAAATAGAAGATTTATTCTTCTATTAATTTTGCATGAATTACTAGTCTTGAATTTTCACCTGTACATGTTGATAAAGTTAATATTTTATCATTTGCAGTAACATCAACATTAAAGTTATTAATGCTACGATCCTTAATCATTTTAACAAATTCTAAAAAGTCATCATCATCATTAAAATCTACTATTAAATAATCAGAAGTTTTAGGAATTTTGTATATAGAAAAAATTTTGAATTTCATATTATTGTATAAAGTATTAAACGTTATTTCTTGATTTTCAGCTTTAGAATACCAAGCTTTTTGATAAGCTTTATGAAGTGTTCCAAACATTACACCACTGTAATACATATTATGACCATAAATAATTGTATTTTTACTTAATTCGCTAGTTGTACTATTACGAAAATCCATAAATATCCAACCATTTTTATCTTTTTCTTTGTATAAATTATGTTTTAAATAATAGCTATTATCATCAGTCTTAACAACTGGATAATCAATATTTGTATTATTAACTTTTAACCATCCATAAACATCAGGGTTTATCATCATTAAAGAAGCAATATCAGTATTTACAATTTTGTATTTATCTTCTTCTTCAACATTTTGTGATTCTTCGATGTGTTCTTCAATAATTTGTTGTTGCTCTTCTTGTGATTTTTCGATAACATTACTTACTTTTTCTTGGATTCCTGTAACATTTTGCATTGACTTATAATTAAATATGCTTACATAAGTGATAATTCCAATAACAATAACAGTAATAATTAAACCACATATTTTTAAAGTATTTAAAATAATTTGTTTAAAAATATTATCTTTTAAATAATTTTCTGAATAAGAAATTTTAAAAGAAATCTTATATCTTTTTTTGAATTTTTTATTTAATTTTTTTAAATATTCAATATTTTCAACTTTGTTTGAATCATCATGTATAATAATTTTTAGATTTTTCATTCGATTTTCTTTAATTATTTTTAAAATTACATCAATCGAATAATTATCAAAATTATTTAAATGGATTGTTTTTAAATATCTATTTATTTTACAAAAAGCTTGAAAATCTTCAATATCATCATTTAAAAGAGGTGGTGTAAATCTAATAGAGCTTTTGTAATAAATATTAGAAAATTGTTGAAGATTGTTTTCTAACATAAAATTTGATGTGACAAAAGTCTCATTTCTTGTTTCAACCTTAATATCATATTTATCAAGAGTTTCTAACATAAATGTTGGGGCACTAAAACAGTTTAGATGTTTAATATATTTATGGTATGATAGTTCTTCACAAATAGAATATGTTAAATTACAATTTTCTTTAATTTGAAATAGTGTAACATATTCATTTTTTCTAAGAATTTTTAAAATTAGTAAAGCAAGTTCATTTTTAGAAACATTTACTTTATGAATATTTTTTTCAATACATAATTCTTTAATAAATAAACCAACGATTTTTTTATTGTTATTTATATAATCTTCACTAAAAACAAGTTCATTATCAGATATAATGTTGGTATTTAATAAATTTCCTTGTTCTTTGTTAATTGAAGTACGATAAGAGAAGAATAAATAATCATCTTTAATATTTATAAGTATCTTTTTCATTTGTCATACCACCTACTATAATATAATACCATAATTTACACTTTTTTTAATATTTTTTTAAAAAAATATAGATTTTGAGTATTTTTGTGATATAATGTAGACATAATAGAAATAGAGAATATGGAAAGAGGTATATTATGAAAATTAAAAAATTTCTAGGATTTATTGTATTGGTTGCCCTTATTGCTTTACCAATTAAAGCAAATGCTGAATCTTATGGTATAAGTTGGGGAAGCAAATGTGAAACAGACCCAACAGATAGTGATTATTGTACTATAACTGTTACTGGAACAATTTCAGATGGTGGAAGTATTTCAACAGCATTAGATGCTACAATGTCACTTCAAGGGTTAGAATATATTTCTGCACAAGGTAATGGAAATTGGTTAATTTCAGTTAATGGAACGCAAGTTACACTTGCTCCAAGTGCACCAGAAACAGCTGCTAATTTTACAATTGGAACAATGAGATTCAAAAAAATTTCAGATCCATGTAAAGCAACATTTGTATGTAAAGGAAAAACCGTTACTGTAACTCCACCAGTATCAAATCCTAAAACTGGTAATGCACTTCCTTATGCTGTAATCGGAGCTGGAATTGTGATTGCTGGAGCTGTTTATTACGTAACTAGAAAAAATACAAAATTATATAAAATTTAAGTCTTGTAAAAAGACTTTTTTTTATTTGTTGTCATATATTTTAATAGGTGATTTATTTGAAACAAATATATAAATATTTTGGAATATTAGTAATAATGGTATTTAGTTTTTATTACACAGATAAAATAGCTTTAATGGTTCAAGAAAATAATCCGATAATGCAACAAATAAAAGACATTAAGCCAGAAAAAGAAGAAGATTATGTAAATGCTATAATTAATGATGATAAAATAATTCCTGGTAAAAATGGGTTAACTATTAATGTTGAAAAAAGTTTTAGTGTAATGAAATCTTTTAACGCCTTTAATTCTTATTATCTTATATATGATCAAAAAAAGCCAAAAATAAGTTTAGAAGATAATAAAGATAAGATAATAACTAGTGGTAATTTATCGAATAAAAATATGACAATTATTATAGAGTATAGCGAAGATTTATTAAAATATTTAGAATCTAATAATATAAAAAGTGACGTATTAATAACTAAAGATAACTATATTAAAGTAAATAAATTAGAAATGATTAATGACGATTTTGATAATTATAATGAGATAGAAATAATGCTAAATAGAAGTAAGATGAATAATAATTTATGTATAGTAAATAAGAGTAATATTAATTTTTGTAAAAAAAGAAATAAATATTTAATAGAAACAGAATTAGTATTGACTAATGATAATGTATTTAATGTAAAAAACAATATAAAAAATGGCTCAATAGTTATTGTAAAAAAAGACACAAATATTGATAACTTAAAAATTATCATTGATCAAGCAAGATTTAAAGGATTAGATTTAGTTTATTTAAGTAAATTAATTAGTGAAGAAAATAAGTAATAGTGCTATAATACTTTAGAGGGATTTTTATGGATGAAGTAAGTGAAAATATTGAAAAAAGTATTATAAAAAAGTTTAGAAAAGAAATATGGAGACCTTTTGTTAAAGCTATTAATGATTACGATTTAATTCAAGAGAATGATAAGATAGCTGTATGTATTTCAGGAGGTAAAGACTCATTCTTAATGGCTAAATGCTTTCAAGAATTAAAAAAACATGGGAAAATAAAATTTGATTTAGAGTTTCTTGTTATGAATCCTGGATATAATGATTTTAATGCTCAAATGATTGAAGAAAATGCCAAAAAATTAAATATTCCAATTAATGTTTTTAAAACAGATATCTTTAATATTGTTGCATCGCTTACTGATGGAAATCCTTGCTACTTATGTGCAAGAATGAGAAGAGGACATTTATATAATGAAGCCAAAAAATTAGGATGTAATAAAATTGCTTTAGGTCATCATTTTGATGATGTTATTGAAACAATATTATTATCAATGTTTTATAGTGGAGAGATAAAAACAATGATGCCAAAACTACATAGTGATAATTTTGAAGGATTAGAACTTATAAGACCTATGTATTTGATTAAAGAAAATGATATCAAATCTTGGGTAAAATATAATCAATTAACTTTTATAAACTGTGCATGTCGTTTTACAGAAAATTGTAATATAAATGATGAATCAACAAGCAAAAGATTAGAAATGAAAAGATTAGTTGAACAACTACGTCAAAAAAATAAATATATTGAAAAAAATATTTTTAAAAGTGTATCTAACATTAATCTTACTCAAATAATTGGATATCATAAAGATGATTATAAATACAATTTTTTAGATGATTATGATAATAAAAATTAGCTTCAGTAGTTTAAATTATTTGAAAATTGACTTTAACAGTCAATTTTTTTGTCGATAAATGTCGAAAGTATTGCAAAAGAAAAATAAGGATATATAATAAACGCTTGAGAAGCAGAAAAAAGATGTTTATCACTTTTCTATCTAAGGACAAAAGTTTTCAGGGGAGAAGAAGTAAAGGAAAGTGATTGGTTATGGATAAAAAAGATTTA
>JAEDGC010000058.1 GCA_016297695.1 Bacilli bacterium | reverse complement strand
AACTATGAATGATAAATAGGAGGTATTATGAATGCTACTGAGTATTTTATGATTAGATTATATAAGTATAAAGAACTGACTGGAAGAGAACCAACTGGAGCTGTGTTACAAAACTGGTTTTATATTAAGATTAAAGAAGAATCACAATTGCAATGTGAGATAGATAAATTATTTGGTTTAGATATAAGTTGTGGTGATGGGGAGCAAGTTATATATTTTTATTAGGAGGTAATAATATGAAAAAGATAATAAGTATAGGAATAATAGCTATAATAATATTATCAATGGTAGGTTGTAGTAGCACTGATGAGTATTATACTGAAAATGGTAATGTATATAAAAAACCAGTAGAGGATAATATTACTAATCAAGAACAACCAAGTGAGGAAGAACAAGAAATTATTAATAACCTTAAAAATAATCCTCGTACAGTATACATGGCTGTTTATAATGGAAACGAAATATTTGCCAATCATATTCATTTTGACCAAAATTGCAGTATATTAAAAAGGCATTTAAAAAAGGATGGTATATATTATTATAGTTGTTTACTAAATGATGATTTTATAAAAAATGCGAGATTTTGTCCGTTATGTTCACCATCTGCATTAACTGTTGATAGAGTGGGTGAAATATTTGAGTAAGTAAGAATAATAAATTAGGAGGGATATTATGATTACTTTATTTTGTGTGATGTTAGCTATATGTTTATTATTTAGTTTAGCATATTTAGGATTATGGGTATTAGGTATAGCATTATTTATTATAGGTTGCTGTAATTTATGGAAGAGTAAGAACTTAGAACCATACGACTTTTTCGATGATGACCATATGAAGAGAGCTGAACAACGTACCAAGAATAAAGCTATAATACAAATGGTAGTTGGATTTATATTATTTGCTATATTTTTAGCTTAAGAGGGTGTTGCTATGGATTACTATATAGGTTTTGCTATAGGCTTTATACTTCCTGTAGCATTACCTATTGCTATAGGAGTTATGTTTTATAAAGTATTTAGGAGGTGATTGCGTATGATTATGGCTATTGTTTATACAGCTATAGTAGCTTTTGTGTTAGGGAGTATATTTGTGTTGTTAATTAAAGATGTATAGGAGGGGATTGGTATATGAATGAAGCTGTTTATAGAATAACTTTAGTTAATGGTGATTGGTTTGTTGTGGTATCTAAAATAAATGATATATATGAATTTATTAAGGATACATATAGTCATGATATTTGTACATTCCCTATTGTTGATAAGAAATATCATTCTTTAACTAATGGTGTTGCTATAAAGACTGATAAGATTGTAAGTATTGAATGGAGAGGAATGGAAGAATAAATGATGGAGTGGGTTATCTCACTCCATTGTTGATTTGATAATAGTGACCATGGTGTAGTGAATAGTCAACAGTGGTTAGTGAGTGTGGTAAACAGTTAACAGTGAGTTCCATAAACAAAAAATCATTAAATCCATGAAAACGTGACGTTAAGCTTCTGATTTTATTAGATAAAAAAGCAAAAATCGACACAAATCACAGGCAAATTTCGACAAAAATACCCACATTTCACCCTAAATACATACATTTTTTGTAGAATATTGTTGTTTTTCTGTAAATATTAAAATTTTATGAATGGGTTGGGGAGTAGGGTGTTTAAAATTTTTAAAAATAAGTGGAATATTTATTAAGAATTAGCTATAATATTAATACAAATAATAAATTATTTTTTATAGTTCTTTCTCTTTAAGAAAAATTTGCTGAACCCTAGTAATTCCAACGGGTTCATAAAAATTTTGCTGAGTTTATTTCAGCAAACGGGAGGTGATAAAATGAAAGTATATGAAATTTTAGATACAACATGTGATTATTTAGAATCATGTAGAGATGAATTGTTAGAAGAGATATCAGATGGAGTACTAGACGAAGATGAATTAATTGATACTCATAAAGAAATTGATTTTTTAAATAAAGTTATAAAATACATGATTAAAAAAAGAGATGAAGAATATAATTATGATTGTGAAAGATTTATGTATTAACAAGAACAAGAGGAACTGAAGGTACTAAAAATCCTTACACACTAGTAATATCAATGTATACAGCGATTTTAAGGGTGGCACAGAATTACCACCAAACAGTACATTTTAGGCACAGAATTACCACCAGGAAAGGGGGAAATAGTATTAATAATACGACTAGAATATATGGTGAGGATATAAATGGGAATGTAAAAGCATACTTTGTCATAGACGAAGACAAAGAAGAATTAATTGTATCCCAAAAGAGAACAGATAAGCAATTAAAATACCTTAACGATAAAGATGAATTAAGGAGACATAATAATAAATTAGGAGGTTTTGTTAACGTTATGTTTATTAATAATGAGTTATTATTCAATAATATACTTAATCCTCAAGACACTTTTAGATTTATATATTTATCTACACATTTAGATTACGATAACAATTTATTAGTTAAGAATGGACTTTGTAATGAAAAATTCCCAATGAATAAAAATGATATTTATTTCAAAATGAAATTAAGCAAAAGAGCATTTAATTGTTTTTGGGATAACCTTATACAAAATGAATGCATATATGAAGTTGAAAATAAAGTTTATATAAATCCAAATTATTTCATTAAAGGTAAGAGTGATAAAAGTAATAACAAACAGTTCTCAAGAATATATGTAGATACAATTCAAGTTTTATATGAAGGTGCAACATCTAGAAGTCATAAGAATTTAGGGTATATAATGAAGTTACTTCCTAAAATGAATTATAAAACTAATTTTATAGTACACAATCCTGATGAAGATAATGTTTTTAATTTACAACCATACTCGCTTATTGAAATATGCAAAGAATTAAATGTGAGTACGGATAAAAGTAACATGAGAAAATTTTATAAATCTTTAAACGAAACTACAGTTAAATTAGATGATAATGAATATAAAATATTCAGTAAAATATTAGTCGATGATAAATATGATTTTTATTTGATTAATCCTTTAATAGCTTATAAAGGTAAATATATATCTGATATACATGATATGTTACGTCTATTAGTCAAGCCTATGAATGAAAATAAGTAAGGCATAGAATTACCTATGGTGGTAATTCTGTACTTATTTTTTATTTAAAAGTGGTACAAAATGTTATAAATGCACAAACTAACTCCAATTTAAATCAAAAAGTGGACAAAAATACTCCCTTAATGTACATTTTTGTCCACTAAAATAAATTTAAAAATATGTTTAAGTTTAAAACCATAGGGTATTTATATAATATAAATGAATGAGGAGGTTGGGAAGATTAATGCGTTATATGGGAGGGAAACAAAGAATTAGCAAACCATTAAGTGATTTTTTAAATTCACAATTAAAGGAAAATCAACCTTTTGTAGATTTGTTTTGTGGCAGTTGCAATGTTATAAGTAAGATAGATAGCAATAGATTGAGAATAGCTAACGATAAACATTATTATCTAATAGAAATGTGGAAAGCACTACAGAATGGTTGGGAAATGCCTGATACTATAAGTAGGGAAGAATATTATTATATTAAAAAAAATAAAGACGAAAACCCACCATTAACAGGCTTTGTAGGTTTTGGATGTTCGGTATTTGGTAGATGGATGGACGATTCTTCATATGCCGAAGATAAAAGCGGTAGAAATTATTGCATGAATGCTAAAAACTCTAATTTAAAGATATTATCAAAAATACAAGATGTGATTTTTTACAATTTGGATTATAAAGATGTAGATATACCAAAAGGTGCTTTTGTATATTGTGATATACCTTATAAAAATGTAAAACAATATTCACTTAAGGAAGTAGGCAAATTTGACCATGATGAATTTTATCAATGGGTAAGGGATAATTCGGATAAGTATGAAATATATATAAGTGAATACAAACAAAACATACCTGATGATTTTGAAATAGTATGGGAATGTAATAGCAAAAAAGATGTGAGTGCCAATTTTTCTTCAAAAGAGAATACAGTTGAAGTATTAATTAAATGGAGGGGGGTTAGGGAATGAAAATTGAAATAAATAATCTAGATAAAGCTTTATTGGGAGAAATTGCTAGTTTACTTGCTGGGACTACAGCTACTATTAAAGTAGTTAGTAATGAAAAAAAAGAAAAGCTTGAGGATAAACCTAAAGAAGAAATTAAAGAAGAACCTAAAGCTACAAAACCTAGAGAAAAAAATGCTTTTGATACGGGAAGTTATGTACCATGGCAAGAACAATGGGAAGATATGATGACTGCAATGAATTGGGGAAGAAAATAAGGGGGTTGTGTAATGAAAAAGAGTGATTTAAAAACTGGTATGGTGGAATTAAATAAAAAATTAATTCCACCATGCAGTTATCAAGGCGGAAAACAAAGGTTAGCGAAACAAATAGTAGACATAATATTCAAACAAAATGAAATAAACGAAGGTACTAAATTTTATGATTTATGTTGTGGTAGTGGAGCTATAACCTTAGAATTAGTAAACAGAGGTATACACCCAAACAACATAACTATGGTGGATAAAGGTGTGTATGGTACATTTTGGAACAGTGTTGCTAATGATGAATTTAATTTAGAAGTTTTCAAACAGGAAATAGATAAACTTCCTTCAATAGAAAGTATACAAAAATATTTACAAGAATTATCCAATAAAGAAGTAGATAAAGATAGAGTTGAGTATCATTATTTATTACTACAAAGTGGAAGCTTTGGTTCAAAGCAAATATGGATTGAAGATAACAAATGGAAGAATAATTCGTTTAGAAGTTATTGGCTACCGACAGAAACAAGTAGTAGGAAAAGCCCCGTGAACCCTATGATGCCCATGCCAAACACTCTATACGGAAGAGTAAAAGATATAGTCGACTATTTGGGAGGAAGTATAAATGCTATAAATTCAGATATATCAAAAATAGAATGGCATTTTGATAAAAATTCAATAGTTTATATAGACCCCCCATATAAAAACGCACTAGGATATGGGAGTGATTTTAACTATGAGAGATTTATACTTAATAATAGGAAGTATGTAAATATATACGTTTCCGAAGGATATAAAATGAGTAGTGCTGAAGATTCTATACTTTTATCTAAAGGAAGAACAAAAGGGAATATAAATGGAAGCATTAAAAAGAAACCAACAGAAGAATGGTTAAATATTTTTAAACTACATTAAACTTTGGTGTAATATATAAAACTTTAATAATGAATAGGAGAGTAAAATATATGTGTAAGCATTGTGAAAAAGGAATAGGAATATGTAATAATAGAGAAGAACTTGGAATTGAGTTGCACACAGGTACAAATCATTTAGTAGCTTATGGACTGGATAAAAATAATTGGGATATTAGTGTAAAATGTGAAATAAATTACTGCCCTATGTGTGGTAAAAAATTAAAAGAGGATGAAATAAATGTTTAAAGATTAGATTCACGGGTATAAATATAGTATAAATATTAAGGAGGTTGATATCATGAAGAGTATGATATTAAAAAAAATAAAAGAAGAATTTGGAATTAAGAAAGTAGGTGCTAAAAAGCTAGAGCAATATAATTTTTATGAATTATGCTCAATTCACAAAAGATTATCTAGAGGAGAAGTAATTAAATAGGGAGGTGATAATATGACTTCAATAATGTTAGCTGGTATGATTTTATTATTCATTATAGGAGCATTCGCTGTAAAAATTCATATAAATAAAAAACATGAATCTAAATGTGATTGTGGATGTTGTCATTGTAAAGATGAAGAAAGATAGGTGATATTAATGATTGGTTATTTAGTAATATTGGTTGGACTGTTAGCTGTAGCAGTACTTATACTTAACTGCATTGATTAATAAAGGTTACGGGTTATCCTTTAAAACCCGTAATTTAATTTTGGGGAGGATGTATTATGAAAAAAATATTAGGGTTATTAGTAAGTAGTATGTTAGTTATTGGTATGGTAGGATGTGGTGCTGATGAAGTGGCTGAGGATGCTTATGAAGAAGCTAAAGATAAAGTTGAAGAACAAACTAAACCTGTAGAAGAACCTAAAGATGAATATGTAGAACCCGAAGAAATTAAACCTGAAGAAGAGGAAGAACTTACTATTAGTAAAGAAGAGGTAGCTCAATTACTTAATGAAATTATAGGGGATAGTATGGGTGTAGATTATGAGGTAGCTGTTACAATTACTGATAGTGGAGATTGTGCTATAGGTATTGCTGATAGAAATAACGCATATAGTATGTATGATAAAAGTGTTCTAGAATCTATGTGTAAAGAAGCTGGATTAGAAGATAGTGCTATGGAAATAGTTAGAAATGCTAAACTTGTATTTGAAGAATATGATTTTAATGATGTTGATGTAACATTAATATTAATGGGTAATGATTATGACATATTTATGATGGTTAGTGATACTGGTTATATATCATATAATTAGAATATAGGAGGTAGGTTATGGGAAATCTTGATAGAATTAAAGAAGAATTAGAAACTATGATTAGAGTTAAGGAAGAAAAAATAAGTAATATCAAAAAAGTTTTACAAGATAGTGATATATCAATTGATACTCGAAAACAATTAAAGTGTGAATTACATGGACTTGATAATGAATTAAAAACATTAGGAGAAGCTAGACTTAGAATAACAGCTATATATTATGATTTATAGAATTTAATAAAACAAATGAGGGGGATTGATATAGTGAATAAAAAAAGGATAATATATGAAATTTATTTTCCTGCATTTGCTATGAATATAAAAGATATGATTGACAAATTAGACTATGTTGAAGAACTAGGGGCAACTAGTATTTGGTTTACACCTATATTTGAAAGCCCGAGTGAACACGGATATAATATTAGTGACTATTATAGAATTAAAAAACAATATGGAACAATGAGTGATTTTGATAAATTAATATCTGTAGCTCATAAAAAAGGAATAGAAATATTTTTAGATTTAGTTCTTTGTCATACTGATTATAATAATTATTTATTCCAAGAAAGTATTCAAGGTAAAAATGACTGTTATTTTTGGAGTGATACACAAATAGATAATAAATGGAAATACTGTCGTGAAAATAAAAAATGGTATTATGCTCCTTGGAACTATGATATGCCTTCATTAAATGGTTCTAGCGAAAAAGTTAGAACTATGATAGTCGATGTGGTTAAATTTTGGTTAGGACATGGAGTTGATGGCTTTAGGCTAGATGCTGTACCATACATAAGCTATGGTTGCGACCCTATAGAGTTTTGGGGATGGTTTAGTAATATGGTTCATGAAATAAAACAAGATGCTTACTTAGTAGCCGAAGCCTGGGATACATATGAAGTATCAAACAAATATGCTAGAACAATAGGTAAAGCATTTAATTTTGAACAATCGGGATGGATTAAACATTCATTGAATAATAATGAACCCCTTATGATAAAAAATAACCCTGAATATGATGTTAATTTTCTGAACAACCATGATATGACGAGAATATCTAACTCAGTTGGACATGATATGAAAAAATTATTTAAAGCTGTAGACCTTCTATTCTCATTAAATGGAGATGTATGTTTATATTATGGTGAAGAAATAGGTACAGGTATGTATCAAGACTGTCATGTTCTAGAAGGAGGTCACGGTGATTGGAAAGTAAGGCAACCAATGGAATGGATTAGAGTAGAATATCAAAGAAAAGACCCTAAGAGTTTATTCAATTATTATAAGAAAAAAATAAGAGAGTATAAGGAGAATTAAAGTGAGAGAAATATATTGTGAGGAAAAATTTTTTAAATTAGAACTCTTGATTGAATTTATAAATAATCATAATATAAAAGTAATTAGCATATTCCCAAATATTTATAACAAAACATACCAAGAATATATATTAATATATAGTTATATGGAGGAGTGATTTAGTTTGGAAGAATTTTTAAACTGGCTACCTTATACTGGAATAGTGTTTATAGACTTTATATTGGGATTCTTATACTTAGTCTTAGGTATATTAGCTTTCATGGCTATAGGAGCATTAGGATTATTTGTACTTGGGTTTTTAATGATAACTTGTTATATATGGATTCCGTTACTATTAGTAGTAGTAGGTATAATGAAATTATGTGGATTATAAAGGAGTAATATGTTAATGAATAAAAAAAATGATGAGTCTCATAGAGATGAAGTAGTGAAATACATAGCAAGCACACATGATGTTAAAAAGATAGCTAATGTAATTAAAACTAAATATTGTGGCGATTGTGGTGATTGTGATGATTGTCCAATAGCTAAATTTTTTAAAGGTGAAGTTGACCTTTTAGGATTATTTTCATTATTAGAAAAATGTAAAAAGGATTAATTTAAAATGTTTAAACCCCTCGTAAGAGGGGTATCTGTATATTATAAGAAAGAGATGAGGAAATGAAGATATTTGAAATAGAATATTATTATAAGAATGATAATGATAGAGTTTTTAAAGTACATACAAGTCAAATAGAAGCTAAAGATAAAAGAGAAGCTATATTAAAATTTAGCAGAAGTAAAAAAGAAAAAGATAAAATAGTCATAATAGGGGTAGATGAAATATAATATAAATAAGGGGGATGGTTTATATTGGAAGAAATATGGAAAGATATAGAGGGGTATGAAGGATTTTATCAAATAAGTAGTTTGGGTAGAATTAAAAGTTTTAAAGATAATTATGGTAAATATAGAGAAAAGATATTATCACCGACTCATAATAAAGATGGATACTTATTTATAAATTTATGTAAGAATGGCGAAAGACAACCAAAAATGGTTCATAGGTTGGTAGCTGAAGCCTTTATAAATAATCCTAATAATTTACCACAGGTTAATCATATTAATGAAATAAGAGATGATAATAGAGTTGAAAACTTAGAATGGTGCACAGCTAAATATAATATTAATTATGGGAATAGAAGTAAAAAATTTGGTGAAAAAATGAAAGGTAGAAAACTTACTAATGAACATAAACGTAAAATAGGTGAAGCTAAGAAAGGTGAAAAAAATCCTAGAGCAAAGAAAGTAAGATGTATAACTACTGGTGAAATATTTATATCAATAAATGAAGCCTGTATTAAATATAATTTAAGTCATACTAGTATATCTAAGTGTTGTAGTGGTAAACAAAAATATGCTGGAAAACATCCTATAACTAAAGAAAAATTAATATGGGAGTATATTTAAACAAAGGGGGTAATTAAATTGCTTTGTATTAATAGTGTAGTAAGTTTTAAAGGCAACAAGAATGTTGTAATGGGTGCTG
>JAEDGC010000004.1 GCA_016297695.1 Bacilli bacterium | reverse complement strand
TGTATTTTTTTGCTAAATTCCATAACTATATTTCTCCTTGACAAATTACTATTTGTCTGTCAGTTCAATTATATCACAAATTCAAGTCATTTTATCATTGACATAGAGTTCGTAATATTATTTATTTTACGATTTTTTAAAAATCAAAGAAAAAGACCAGAAATTTTATATTCTAATCTGTTCATATTGTTATTTATATTTTGAATGTTTTAATAAATTATAATTAGTTTTTATATTTATTTTGCACTTTTGATGGTAAATCTTCATACTGAACTTCTTCCCATTTATTAACACCACTTATTGCATAATATTTAACCTTCAAAAAAGCACTTTCTCTCAACTCTCGTGATGTTTTAAATTTTATTTCTTTTGATTTACCATTTTCATCATACATTATAAGTTTGTACTCATATTTCATCTCATCCTTTGCTTCAACTTCACTAATCTTAGTATTATCTATTTGAGTATAATATGTAAATGATTTAAGTAAATAATTATAGCCTAGAAAACCTACTAATATAATAAATACTATAATTCCTATCATTATAAATAATTTTTCTTTGATTGATTCCATTTTTATCATTCTCCTTTATTAATTGTACTTATATATTTTATTTTAAATAAATTATCATAATATGTTTTGTGTTTTGTCATAAGATGGATAATATTAACTATTAAATAAACAAATATTACGAATATAACTATAATATAAAATAATATTGATTCATGTGTTTGCATATCTAATTTAACAACCAATCTATTTGATATATTCATTACTTCAAATGGAAATATTAAGTAATAGAAATATAACCAAATGATTCTCAAAACATCTTTAATGATTTTATGTTTATCATATAATGTTTTTACATTTAAAAACTTTTCTGCTATTGTCTGCCCTTTTAACAAAATTGGTATAAAAAGATAATATATAATAAATATTGAAATTAAACTATATTTTTTTGATATAGCAATATATACATTTAATGCTATTACCAGATACAAAAATAAGTCTAAACAAAATACTGTAATTCTTCTTAATCCTGAAACCTTTTCTCCTGCTTTTAGAGATTCTTCATCTATTTTATCTCTTGTTGGTAAAAAATTATCAATAAATCCCATTAAACAATATCCTATTATTCCTCCTAAAGTATTCATTATTAAATCATCAACATCAAATACTCTATATGGATAAGAATAAATAAAATATAAACCTGTTACTTGGGTTATTTCAAAGAATAAACTTAATATTAAACTAATAATAATGAAGTGAACCCCAAATAGTTCACAAAAATAAAAAACTAGTAACATAAGAAAAGAAATCATTTAAATTGATTTCTTTTTTGATTTTATTCTTTTTGTGTTATAAAATAATATCCATTCTTCTACAAGTTTTTGGTATTCTTGTAAAGATGTGATATTATTATTGTACAAAGTTTCTTTTTTGAGTAATGCGTGCCAAGATTCAATTGGCGCATCATCTAATGGTGTTCCTTTTCGAGCCATTGAAATAGTTATTCCATTAGACTCACAAACTGCTTTGTACTGATAAGATGTATATTGGAATCCTTGATCACTGTGAATGATCAAACCATGTACATCTTTTTCTTTTTTTATTGCATCATTTAAAGTAGTCATTACTAAATTAATATCGTTAAATTTAGAAATATTATATGAAACGACATGTCTATCATACAAATCAATTATAGTTGATAAATATAACCTCTTTCCTTTAAATATTAAATATGTTACATCTGTATCCCATACCTTATTTAAAGCATTAGTTTTGAAATTTCTTTTTAATAAATCAGTTTTAATATTTTCTTCTATTCTTTTATAACCTATATTCGGTCTTATTCTTCTTATATATTCAGGTTTTATATTGTATTTACGCATTATTCTTATCACTTTTTTATGATTAAATATTACACCATATTCAATCTTTAAGCCTTCAGTTATCCTACGATATCCATATGTGCCTTTAGAATCATCAAATACTTTCTTAATCATTAAATAATCTAAATAATCAGGATCATCTGAGTTCCTATATTTATAATAAGTTCTTTTACTTATTTCTAACACGGCACACATATTTGAAAGTTTATATTTATTAATATATAAATTTATAAACGTTACTTTCTCTCTCGTTGTGCCTTTAGGAAGGCTTGGTATTTTTTTAATATTTCATATCTTTCTTTATAATCTATATCTTCTTCTTTTTTTCTACCACGCTTATCTTTTATGGTAGCTAAATCAATACCTTTTTTATAAAAATTATAATACCAATTTTTTATTGATGAGTTAGAAATATTATATTTTCTTTCTAAGGAATAGAAACTTTCATTACCAGAAACATATTCTTCAATAACTTTCTTTTTAAACTCATTAGTATACTTTTTATTAGACATAAAAATAGAACCTCCTTTCTTGAGGTTCTATTTTATACAAAACTAGTCTTTTTTTAAAGTGTCCAAAATGGGGTTCACTTCATAAACTAGCTTTCTTCAGTATTAAATGATTTTAATTTTTCTTGTGAATAATTAGTAATCTTTCCTTTAGGTAAGATTAACATTCGATCAATACCAACACTTTCTACAAACGATGGATTATGACTTACCATTATTATAGTACCTTCATAATTTTTAAAATTTTGACCTATTATCTTTTGAGTTTCTGGGTCTAAATGGTTGGTAGGTTCATCTAGTAATAATAAATTAGCTTTTTGAAGCATTATTTTACATAGCGCAACTCGAGCCCTTTCACCAGGTGATAAAATATTGATTTTTTTAAAAACATCTTCACCATAAAATAGAAAACTGCCTAAAATAGTACGTAACTCTTTTTCTGAATAACTATCATTATCTACATTTTCTAAAATATTTTTATTTTCATCTAATAATTCTAATTCTTGGGCATAATAAGCAATATCAGTTTTAGTACCATACCATATAGTTCCTTCTTTAGGTTTTAAATATCCTATTATTAATTTTAAGAGTGTTGATTTTCCTACCCCATTATTACCTACAATTAAAAATCTTTCATGATTATTGATTACAAAAGATAAGTTATTATATAAATTTATTTGTTCATTGTAACCAAATGTTATATTATTAACTTTAAGAGGAATTCTAGATCCTTCACGTTTTGGTTTTATATTTAAATTTATTTTTCCATATATTTTATCCCTTACTTGTAATTCTTCTAATTTTTTTTCTAACTTTCTTTCTCTATCTTTCCCCATTCTTTTTAAATTGTGATTAGTAGCAGATGCATTTTTAGTTTTATTAATAAATGACTGTAATTCTTTTATTTCTTTTTCTTGTCTAACAATTAATCGTTCTTGTAATTCTTTTTCTAATTCTAATTTTTTTATATAAAGATCATAATTACCGTCATATACTTTTATTTGATGTGTCGATTTATTTATATACATTATTTTATTGACAATTTTATTTAAAAAATCAACATCATGAGAAATTATTAAAACCATACCTTTATATTTTTTTAAATAATTAACAATAAAATCTCTAGTTTCTACATCTAAATGATTTGTAGGTTCATCTAATAATAATATATCTGGTTTCGAATAAAGCAGATGAAGAAAGGCTATTTTAGATTTTTGTCCTCCACTTAAATCACATAATTTCATATCTAATAATGATATATCTATATTCATATTATCAATTAAAGTTAATAATATATTTTCATAATTATATACATCATAATAATCTAATTGTTTCTGAACATTATCTATTTTTTTTAATATTCTATTTTGTTTTAGAGGTTCTGAAATTGATAGTTCTTCATATAACTTTTGTAATTCTTTTTCTAATTTCTTAATAGGACGAGCACTTAATAAATAATTAAATACAGTTATATTTTTGTCTTCTAATACTATTTCTTGTGGTAAATAACCAATACGTTTATTAACAATTGATATTTTTCCTTCATCTAAATCTTGTTCACCTAAAATAACTTTAAATAAAGTTGTCTTACCAGCACCATTCACACCAACTATTCCAACTTTATCTTTATCTTGTAAATTGAAATTACATTTTTCATATATTGTTTCTAGATTAAAAGATAAACTTATATTTTGACCTATCATATAATCACCTCTTTTCTCATCAATTATACATAATATTTACAAAATTAGCAATTATTCATTTTTTTTCTACTTTCGATTGATGACTTTATTTGGTCTGCCAATGCATCAAATATATTTTTATTTTCTTGAATAATATTTTTTTCTATATTTTCTATATATTCTGAATTATCATCTAAAGTTTTTATAAAACCATCATATATTACTTTCTTTGCTTGGGTTCTGTCAATGTAACCTGGAAGATAAAGCATTATATGTGTTGTAACTTCTTTAATTCGAGATTTTATAATTTCTGAAAAGTTTTTAGAAACAACTGTGACTATGTTAGAATTATCAACTGGTATTGATGTTTTTAATTGATATTCTCTTTTTAAAATGTCATCACATATAATAGCTATCACATAATTCATGACATATCTTATCGAATCAGGATTTTCAGGAATTATTCTTTTCATTTTTTTATACTCTAAATATTCTTCTTTACTAATATTAATAATAGTATCATTTTCTACCTTAAAATATTCATTATCAGTATTTCTTTGAAAATATATAATATCACCAAAATTACTATATGAATAATTACCAATTTTTAATCCTGTTGTTAATAGTTCTGAATCATTTTCATATATTTTACCTTTTTTATATATTGTTTTAGTATTTGAATCAACTATCCAGCTTTCACCATTCCAATTTATTTCTTTTGACATATTTCACATCTCCCTATCAAATAATTTCTAATTGCTACTATTATAACATATTTTTTCATAAAAAAATAGGTTAGCATTTTACTGCTAACCTTTTACTTTGCTTTAAAATAATTAAATTGTGAAGTTTTATTCCATTCATAAGCACTCCACATATCAGTTCTATTACTTGCAGGATCAACAATAATTATATTATTACCATTAATTCCAGTAACTGCAACCCAATGTTGATTACCTGGTGTTGCACCTTTAACCTCAACTGCTAAATAATATCCTTGTTCAAAATATTGTTTTATTAATGATAATTTTTCTTCTCTTGTTTTATTTCTTAATTCTACATGTCCAACATATCTAAATTCTGGGACTGCTTTATTAACTGCTGCATATTGTAAATTTCCTTTATCATCAAATCCACCTTTTGTATTTAATGCTTCTACAAATGTTCCTGGATTAAATGGAACCATAGGTGTACTTACACCTGACTTTTCTATTAGTATTGCAATAGATGTTACTAAACAACCTATATCTCCTATTGTACTACTTGTATTACCTATTTTTATATTTGACCAGGTTGCACCTTTTTGTCTCCATTTTGTATATTCTCCCTCATCTGCTCCATATATAACGCCACTCCATAATGAAGCATACTGCTCATCAGATAATTCTTTTATTTGGTCTAATTGTGCAGGATTTAAATGGTATTTTAATTTCATATCATCAATACTTTTAGAAGTGATTTTAATATGCAAAACTCTTTTTTGTACTTGTTTTGGTGGTTCAAGTGCATTTGCTCCTTGTTCAGTAACAGTTTCATTTTTAACCTCTGAGGTTATCTCATTCATATCCCAAAATATTTGTTTAAAAATAGTTTTCTTACTATTATCAATAGTTACAACTTCTTGTTGATTTAACCCATTAGATTGCTTAACCGTATAAATAATTAACACATCTTTCCAAGAAGCCATGTTTCCATCTAAAATATAATCATCATGAGGATTTTGGTCTTGTATAGTTTGCAATTTATTAGAAAACTCTTGATTACATTCTGCTATAACATCGGTCATTGTTATTGAATTAGAACTTGTCTTACTTCCTGATAAAAAGATTCCAAATATTGAACTACATAAAAGTCCTATCATACATATAACAACTACAATTACTAAAACAATCCACCCTCCTGCAATAAGTGCTGATATCAATGCTTTTGTTCCTGCTATCGCTAACTTAATTGTTGATATTGTTGTTTTAATTGCAACCTTTGTTGTTTGAATAGTCCTTTTAGTTGCTTCTTTTGCCATTTGATATGTTCTTCGTGCATTTTTTGCACTATTTCGTGCTATCTTTTGTGCATCCTTTGCTACCTTTTTAGAATCCTTTATTCCTTTTGTGGTGTTTTTGATACCTTTTCCTGTACTTTTAATTGTTTTACTCTCTTTTCTTAAATCATGTTTTTCTTTAATGACTCTTAACTTTTCTTTTGATTTAACAATATTTTCTTTCGTTGTTTTAACATTTTTTGAACCATATTTTGGAACTTCTTTTACAACTTTACTAGACACATATTCAGAAGTTCCTATAATGGTATCACTACCTGTTTCATAAGCAGAATCTTTTGTATTTATATCATTGCTTACTCTTTGTTTAGTTGATACTAAATTATCTTTTAGTTTTTCAGTTCCTACTACTGCTTTATTTAAAACTTTAACATCTTTTTTTATTAAATCTTTTGTTTTGATATCTGCCATATAGCCACTTCCTCAAAACTATTCTTCGTTTTCACCAGGTTTTGTAGTCATTAATTTGTATAGTTTAGTATTTTTAGGGAACTTATTAATAAAAGGTACTAGATTACTACCAACTTTAATTAATCCTTGTCCTGCTCCTACATTAGTTATATAACCCATTTGTAATTCTGATATATTTAGTAATTTAGCAAGTTCTATTCTATCTGTACTTGCTTGATTAAGCATAATAATAAACTCTGAATTTGCTAACATTGTTCTTGCTGTATGACTTTGTAATAAATCCTCTACATTTTGCGTAAGTCCAGTACAATATGCCCCATACTTACGAACCCTTTTCCAAAGAGTAAATAAAAAGTTTGCTGAATATTCATGTTGAAATAGTAAATATATTTCATCTATAAATATATAAGTGTTTCTTCCATTTTTTCTATTTGTTGTTATTCTATTTAAAATACTATCTAACACTACTAACATACCAATTGGCAATAGTTGTTTACCTAAATCCAATATGTCATAACATACTAACCTATTGTCGGTATTAACATTAGTTTGTTTAGCAAAGGTATTAAGAGAACCATCTGTAAACAACTCTATTGCAAGTGCAATTTCTTTTGCTTCAGGTTCTTCTTGTTTTAATAACTCTTTTCTAAAATCTTGTAATGTTGGTGGATTACCTTTATAATTTGCTTGTTGATAATTTCTATATACGGAAGCAGTACATCTATCAATTATAGATTTTTGCTTTGGTCCTAAATTATTTCCACCTATTAATTGTTCACATAGTGATAGTAGAAACTCTGATTTTAATATTACTGGATTTGCTCCATCTCCATATTCGCTATTAATAGCCATAGCATTTATATGATTTTTACTTGTTGCTGATATTTTGACTACCTCACCATTTAAAGCATTAGTCAGTGCAGGGTACTCTCGTTCAGGATCGATGATAATAACATCTGCATTGGGGTCTCTTAAAATAATTGATACTATCTCATTTTTAGCCGTGAATGATTTACCAGAACCACTTACACCTAATATAAATGAATTACCATTTAATAGTTGCTTTCTATCTGCAATAATCATATTTTTACTTATCGTATTTTGCCCATAGTATATTCCATTTGTATGATTGATTTCTTGCACTCTAAATGGAATAAATACTGCTAAACTTTCTGTTGTTAAAGTTCTTAATACATCAATCTTTCTAACTCCAAATGGCATTACTGTATTAAGTCCATCCATTTGTTGAAATTTTAATACTGCAAACTGACATAAATGTTTTCTTCCCGTTGATAAAAGTGATTCGGTATCATTATCAAGTTGTTCTTTGGTATCTGCTGTATGAACCATTGTTAACACTGATAAAAACATTCTTTGGTCACGAGTTGTTAAGTCATCTAAAAACTCTTTTGATTCAATTCTTTGTTGTTCCATATCGTAAGGTATCACTGCACTAAAATTATTATTAGCATTTTGTTTTCTTTGCCAATTTGTAATATTAGTTTCTACACCTAGTCTTCTATTCTCTACTTCTCTTACTGCTTCATCCATTGGTATTGGAACAATATCAATACTTAACATCATGTTTCTATTTAATTCAGTTAATTCTGCTACCATACTATCTTTTATATATGAAGCATAATCTTTTAAAAATATAACTCTACCATATCTGTTTCCCATTTTGAAATAGTCATTTTCAAATTCCATTGTATCTGGACATATATAATCTTTATAACTATGTCCTTTTTTCATACTATCCTTTAATTCAAAACAGAAAGCATTTTCATCTCCTACTCTATAAAAATCATGTGCTATTCTTAATCTATCAATACTATCTAATTCTACACATTTTGAACCCAATGCACTAAACTTTCCAATTAAATCAGCACTTATTCTTGAAAAATAGTTTCTTGCTTCTTCTATATTCTTTTTATTTACAGAAATTGTTAAATATTTTTCTTGAACTATACCATTTGCTCCTGTTGCTTTTTCTAATAGCATTTTGTTATATTCTTCTCTATATCTATTTAAGTCATCATCTTCTTTTGGTATTAAAACTCTTTTTTCAAAATCTACCTTATTAATTCTTCTATTAGATATTGTTATTTTAGAAGTTGCTCCACAATCTAGTGAATTTAATAATTCGCTATACTCTAAAAACATACCCTCTTTGTCTTGCCTACTTGCCACTGTATAATTAATGTCAGTAAATGCAAAACTCTTTGAATATTTATTTTTACCAGATAAAAAAATACCATCTTCCCATACTTTGGAAATTGGTATTGTATCTTGAACTCCTTTTGGAACTTTATACTTTTCTTTATCTTGTTTAAACAAGTTTTTTAGTGTTTTCACTCTTTAATCCCTCCTTTTCCAACTTTTGATATGTTGGCTTTAATAATTCAAAATAATAATTAGTTGGTTTATTAACTAATTTTTTTGGTGTTAATATATTGGATTTAATCCAACAATAAAATATTTTCTCTGCAGGTAATCCATTATAGGTTATAAATCCAAGTGCAGCAAATGGTGCAGCACCTAAAATACATACCCAAGAAACTACTTCTCCATTTACTTTTTCATGCAATAAAAAATATAGCATTAATGCTACACCACATGCACATATTGAAAATACAAATTGTCTTATAGATAATCCAAAGAAAATTGATTCTGTATATTGTCTTATCTCACGATTTATTTTAACTTCCAACTTTACCTACTCCTTTCATCTTTTTGTTTATTATAATCAAAATTAAGTTCAGAACTCATAATATTATTCTTGATAGTACCATCTTTAAATTTAATAGTATATCTGTCAGAATAAATATCTTTTCCTTTTGAAAAAGATAATATTTCTACCATTTCTCCATTATGACTCATATCATTTGCTATTTTAGTATTAAAAATTGCTTTGTTATTTTCTTTTATAATTTCAAAACTATCAACACCATAAATAAGGGACAAGGTTCTACCATTATCCCATTTCATACCAATTTGTCCCTCATCATCTACATATTCAACAATTCCACATGTGCCACAGGGTACTGCATTATCATCATTCATATAATTTAATTTTATCCTTGTTCCAATTGGATATTTATTTTTTATCATTTCAACTTTTCTTCTATCTTCCATATTATAAATTATCCTCTCTTTCAAATGTTTTAGATAAATTTTCTCCATTTATAACTTTTTTAAAATCATCTTTTGCTTTTGGTATATTATCATCATAGTAATAGCCATAAGCCCAATCTATCTTATTATCCTTAATTCTATAATTAAATGCTATTATATATTCTTTTTCTATTTCACTAAGCGATTTTTCAATTAAGGCAACAGGTTGTTCTCGTCTAGTTCCTTTATCTATAATCGTCATATTTTTATTATAAACTTTATCCTCATATCCTATTGCTTTTTTATATTCTAACTCTATTCTATCTTTATTTTTACTTAACCATTGTTCTAACATTTCTAAACTAGAATGATTAAAATTAGAATATTCATCTGAATTTAGAAATTGCTCTGAAATATTAAGACAGAATTCATAATTTATATCACATTCTAACGAATCATACTTTTTTATCATCTTATTTAATAAATCATAACCTAAAACAAAAGTGAAATACCCTTTTTCGCTTTCTATGTCTGCTTTATCAACATAAACTTCATCCATATAATCTATAATATTTTGTTTTAATCCAATAGTATTTAAAGAAATTCTTTCATTATAATTGCCATTGATATAATCTATTTTACTTTTAAATATACTAACTATTGTTTCATTACTTTTTTCACAATTAATATCTTCAGCTTTGATAACATAACCTGCATAATTCATAGTTTCGTTTTTTGATAATCCCTCAAAATATTCCATAATATTTGGTGTATCTAAATCATTTTCTTTATCCAAAAATTCTTTTGTTATTCCATTATCTACACAATATTGTAAATAATTTTGTACTCCATCTTTATAATCTATATCCTCTGGGTATAATTCATAAATAGAGTTCCAAATATTATAATGAACTTCTGGTGTCATATATGCTATTTTCCAATCTTCTTCTAACAAATTATAAATATAATAATCAAAATTATAATCCCATTCAGGAACATAATTATAGCCATCTTGACTACTTCTAAATTCAATTGCTTCTTCATTTGAATTACTTGCTAAAATATTTGTTTCCATAGTATCTGGATTATATAAAATATAATCAATTTTTTTATCTTGGTGTTCCATATCTTCTTTTAGTATATTCTCTACTTTTAATTTTTCTTGCTCTATAAACTCTAACATATTTATCTCTCCTTTCTATAATCCCATCATTTCTCTTACAACACGATCTGATATTTTAATAGTACCTACAAGAACTAACATATTAAAAATTAACTCTCCTATATATTTCCATACCATTGTTACTGCTGCTGCATTAGTATCAACAACAGGTGGTGCCGATGCAAATAATGAAAATATAATACACGCTAACACAATAATTGCTCCCTCCATGCAAACACCACAAAATGATTTCAAAAAACTTTTTCCTACATTTTGTGTAGGTTCTCCTGCAAATGTTGATAAAGGTATTGGTGCTATTGCTGTGTATAAATATAATTTAAAAAATCTTCCATAAACAGTTAATATCATTACAAATGATAAAACCGTTACAAATAATCCACCAATTAGTGTTACTGCCCATAATGGTATTGATTCAAAAAATCCACATTTTTCTATTGCAGTTATCATTGTTTGTGGAAGAGTTGTACCTGTTGATGATGTTATTCCTGATGTCTTTATAATTGTTGAAATTATACCTTGTACAATATCAAATATTGCTAACATTAAATTTAATCCGTAGGTTACAATCCCTTTCGCTATTGCAAATCTTAAAAACAATTTAATAGCATGTTCAGGTTTCTTAACTTCTGCTAATGTTCCACATGTTTTTACAATACCTACTACGAAAAATAAAACAAGCAATGCCAAACCAATTGCTTGCATTGCCCCGTTTATTGTTTGAATAACATTCCAAATCGTTCCACCCTTAAATGTTTGTGGTGATTGTGTTATTAAACTCCATATCTCCCCTAGTTTTCCATTCCATGTGTCTAGGGCATTTTGTAAATTTTGTACAACCCAATGTTTTGACAATTTCTACACCTCCTTATAATTACAAAAGGTAGGATTTCTCCTACCCTGTAATTAAATTTAATATTTCTTTTGCAAATGTGATGATTGCTCCACCTGCTAAAAACATAATTCCATTTGCTCTTTGGCTTGGATCATGAGTTGTAAATGATAGACCTATTTGAACAATTGAATATCCACAGATAATTAAACCAATTGCTCTTGTTAAACTAAATATAAAGTTTGATAAGTTGTTAACAACTGTTAATGGGTCGTCTGCAGCATAAACACCTGTTGCTGTTCCAATTGTTGCACCTACTAGCATTACTCCCATTGCATAAAACTTAAAACCTTTCTTTACTCTTTTAATAATTTTTAGTGTTCTTTCATCATTTTTAATTACTTGTTTCATAAACATTTTCCCTCTCTTTCAAATATTTTTCTACTTCTTCTATATCCATCAATATAAAATCTGTTTCTATTTCTTCAATAGTTTCATAATCATAACCATCTTGGCTATAATCAAATGTGATAGAAGCAACTGCATTATTCGTTGAACCATGAATATATGGCACTTCACTTCCATCTGTTGTAAACTCAATATTAGGATGCTTTAATATATCATATTTAAAGTCTAATATTGGTCTTTCTCCTCTGATAAATAAAATGGCATACTTATTATCTAAAAGTCGCACCTCATCTGGTGTTAATAATTCTCTACCACTAATTTGAAAGTTGGTAGAATAATTTCCATTTCTTCCACTACTTTTACCATGTGTATCTAAATTTATAGTTGCTTTTCCCATAAGTTCACTTACATATTTATGTGTACTTTGCTCATTTCCACCTAAATATAAAAATTCATCGCAATTTCCTACAATACTTTCCCATTGTTTTTCAAAAAGGGCTTTTAATTGTGCTAAATTTTGTAATATTATACTTACTGACACTGACCTTGAACGCATAACACTTAAAATTTTGTCAAAATCATCTGGCAAACTTACATTAGCAAATTCGTCCATTACAAAATGCACTGGTACAGGCAATGAGCCACCATACTTATGGTCTGCTATATAAAATAGTTGTTGAAAAAGTTGTGTATATAATATACTTACTAAAAAATTAAATGAGGTATCATTATCTGGAATAAGTGCAAATAATGCTACCTTTTTTTCTCCTAGACTTGGTAGGTCTAAATCGTCTGTGATAGTTAAAGAAGCAAGACTTTCAAGGTTAAATTTTTCTAATCTTGCTGCTAATGTTATTTGAATTGACTTTAATGTTTTTGCTGAACCAGAATGATAATCTCTATAATATTTAACTGCAATATGTTCTGGGTTTTTTACTTCTAACCTATCAAATAAAACATCCAAAGGACTCAAATAACTATCATCATCTTCATGGACTTCCCCTGCTCTTAACATTTCCATTACCATAGGAAAGTTTTGTTCATCTTCTGGTGCTTCATATTTTAAATAAAATATAAGTGATAATAATAGCATTGAAGCAGCAGTATCCCAAAAAGGATCATTGCTTGATGACCCTTTTGGTGTTGTTGATTTAAATAAATTAGTTACAAGTTTTTGTACATCGTTATCAGTTTTCAAATATACAAATGGATTATAACAATGACTTTTTTCCATATTTATTAAATCTAATACTCTGACTTCATAACCTTTCTTTTCTAATAAATTACCAGTATCTCTTACTATCTCACCTTTTGGGTCAAGCACTACAAATGATGTATTGCATTGCATAATATTAGGTTTGCAATAAAATCTTGTTTTACCTGCTCCACTACCACCACATACAAGAGTATTTAAATTTCTTCTATGCTTTTTGGCATTTAGTCCAATAGAAACATTTTGTGTTAATAATTTATTGTTTTCATTTGGAGATTGATAATACTTTTTATTTACTGCCCTTGCATTACCCCATTTTGCCGAACCATGTTCCTCTCCTCTACGATAATTTCCTTTTGATGAAATATAAAGTGCTATACCACATCCATAAATTAATAAGCATATTAAAAGCACTCTTAAACTATTACTACACCATGTTATATTAAAAGGATTATTCATTACACTAGAAAAGTCTTTCATTATCTGTGCTAATCCTCCATCTACTGATGGTGCTATTAAGAGTGCTATCCATATTGTTGATATTATTCCACATATACTTAAAATTAGTGTCGTTTTTTTAGTATCTTCTGCCATTATCTATCCTCAAACATTTTACATGTTTGTTTTTTTTTTCGTAAATTGGAAATATCTTCATTAGCAAATCATCAATTGCGTCTGTTGGCTTTTCTTCTGCTATTTGATTATTTCTCAATACATTTAAGGCATTAATAATTATACCAATTTCATATTTATCAAGTTCCATTTTTTCTTTCATGTCCTGTCCTCCTATCTTTCATAATCTTTATTTTTTGATTGTTTGGAAATGGATTCCATAAACTGATTTATCCTATTATTAAAATCTTCAACTGAATTTTTAATCTCTCCAAGTTCTTTTCTTATTTCTTTTGATGATAAGTTTTTATATGATTCTGGAATATCATTAAAACTATAATTAGATACATCTAACCCTTGTTTTTTACAAATCATATAAGAAGCACATTTTGCTTTAAAATTATCAATAGTAGGATTATCACTTTCTAACTCTACTTTTGATACTTCTCTTGCAATACCTTGATACAAATCATTAGGTTCTGCACCTCTTTGAATATATAATAGATTTTCTTCACTATTCCACTCTACACATTCTCCACTTGCTAATACATCTTCAACTTTAATATCCACAGGATTATCATGAATAAATGCTTTTAATAAAACTTTATCATCTAATCGTTTAGAATTATATTCCCTTTTTGGTAGATTAGTTTGTGATATATCATACATTTTATATACTACAAATGGTGAAAATTGTGTTCCATCACTCTTTGTATATGGCTCACCCATTTTTAATAATTTAATTCCCTCTTGTTTCCCATTAAATTGAAAATTAGGAATTGCTTTCCACTCTGAATATTCTCTTAGTTGTGTAGCATTTGGCATTTGGGCATAAATTAAAAGACCATTTGCAACTGAATACTTGTCAAAATGACTTTGGATGTCCAAATAGTCTTTAAACTTATTACTATCTTGCATTATTTCTAATGCTGTTTTATCTATTAATGAATAGACTTCATTTCTTTCATCATTTTTCATTTTAGCCCATTCATCTTTATTAAATTCTTTTTTTTGATAATTTGTTTTAGAACTTGCAACTATTTCATCTATATTCATAATTACATTCCCCTTTCTTTAGATTTTTTTTGTTTGTTTTTAGGTTGCTCATGTTTTGTTTCTACAACCTTATCTGTTTTTACTTTTTCTTTAGAGTTTTCTAAAATAGATTCTTTCTTCATTTCTTCTTTTATTTTTTTTATTGCTTCTCGAACTGAAGGTTTATCTTTCTTTTTAGTACCCTCCTCTAATTTGTTTTTGTTCTTTGATAAATGCTCGGACTGAGGGCTTTTTTCGGTCTTCGCAAAAGAGGGGTTTGATTGTTCATTTTCCTCTTTCTTTAATGGTTTAGATAATATATCATCTACTAGTTGGTCTTCTATACTTGCTTTTATTTCCTTTGTTTTTGCATTTCTAGTTTTTTGAATTTCACTTTTAATACTAGCAACATCAACTGTGGATAAATTAAATTTCTCAACTATTCTATTAATTTTAGCAGCATCTTCTGCTTTTACCATAATATCAATCATACCATCTTTACTTTTGTCTTTTCTATCAATAAGTGCTGAAAACAATACACCATATCTTTTAGATTCCTCTGTAAATTTTGCTAAATCCGATTTTTTAATAGAAAAGATTTTTAATTCTTTGTTGGTCTTTAACATATTAGTTAGTGTTGTTTTACCTTTTGTCATTTTTTTATCTTTCAAAATAGCACATAACAATACTGCAATATGTTTTGCACCACTACCAGTTAATTTAGCAGCAACCTCTACTCCTTGAATATACATTCTTACAAGTTGCTCTGCTGATTCACTTGATGTGTTCATAGTCTTTTCCCTCCTTTACTATTTCTTCGTCATCAATCTCTTTTACCTTTGCTTTTATTATCGGTAGTCTTTCTTCAATTCCCTCACATAATTCCACCTCCTTTCGTAGTGAAAAGATTTCCACATTTAGTTCTTCTATAACACTTCTTATATTCTCTTTTTCTAATGCTGTTTTAACCCATTTTTCTTTTTGCCATAATAACTCTCTTTTTCCTTTAAGTTCATTAAATTGAAAATTAATAGAGTTTTTATATTCCAAAAATTGTTGGTATGTTTCAATTTTCTGACTTACAAGCAATTTTGTTTCTTCAGATATTTGCTCCATCTTTTTTACATCTGCTCTTATAGATGGTGGAAGTCTTTTATTAGGATATTCTTTTGGAAATTTTCCTAACAGATAACAATAATATAGATATAATCCATATATTCCACCTATTTTTTTATTCTTGTGTTCTGGTTTATTTGCAAACATTTTAAAAACACCTCTTGCTTCTGGAAAAGGTGTCCTTGTCATGTGTTCATTATCTATTCTAGTTTGAATATTACTTATTGAATATTCTTCTCCAAAACTTCTCTCAATTCGTATATTTCTTTTATATGGTGGTCTTTTAACACTTAACTTGCCATAGCGATTAATTACTTCATAGTTCATTGCTCTCATAAGATTTAAAAAATCTTTATAATCGTATGCTTGTGCTATTGCTCTATCAATATCTTCTTTTGTAGTTGAATGATATGTCGATCTTATAGCAACACCTTTATAATAATTTGCATAATTTATTCTACTATTTCTGCAAGGTTTCTCATCTAATACAGAAAGTCCATATTCTGCACATAAAGAATCTGATACATGTCTTATCTCGGCATAAGTTGACCTTTTATCATAGTATCTTTTACCATCTTTAAATGATACAGAGTTAATAACAAAATGATTATGAATATGATTAGTATTGATATGGGTTGATACCACTACCTCAAATCTATCTCCCCATAATTCTTCTGCTAGTTTAACTCCAATCTCATGTGCTATTTCTGGGGTAACTTCTCCCTCTTTAAAAGATTGAAATCCATGAAATGCTAAAATACCACCTGTCTTGCTATACTCTTTTTTAGTTCCCATCATTTCTTTATATGCTGTATCTACTCCACAATTAATTCCTGATACAAAATATTGCTGTTCTGTTTTGTAATCATCTATTGTATAATTTATTACTCTGTGTAAATCCTTTATAAATTCTTCATTGAATGTTTTTTCTTCATTTGAAACATAATTTATAACTCTATCCAATCTTGATTCTACTTTCCAAAGTCCAATTGTTGCCATTACATATCCTCACTTTTTGGATATAAATATTCTTCTTTTAATTTGATAATAATATCATCTAATTTTTTCTTTTGCTTTTTATATTCTACTTCATCTATCAAATCCAAAGCATTTGCTTTTGCTGCTAACTGATTAAAACTATTACCAATAGAACGAAGTTGTTTTAAAGAGTCATAAAATCTTTCATCTGGTTTTTCTTTTGGCTCAAATCCCATAACTAAATCTCTAATTAATGTTGATTCATTTACTCCAACTTTTTTTGCTTTCTTTTTTAGAATTGTTGCTTCTTCTTTATTAAACCAAAATTGTTTTTTTATACCTCGTTTTCTCGCCATATTAAAATCCTCCTTTCAAAAAATAATAAAAAAAAAGACACCTAAATTTAGATGTCAATTTATAGTATTAACTAATAATTAGTTAACTGATTTTTTTAATTCACTACCAACTTTAAATGACACTGCTTTGTGTGCAGGTACATTAATTGTTTCACCAGTTTTTGGATTTCTACAATTTCTTGCATTTCTTTCACTTACTTTGAAAGTTCCAAAACCATTAACTGCAATACTATTTCCTTTTGCTAATTCTTCTTTAAAGATATTAAAAGTTTCATTATAAATTCTTTCAGCGTCGGCTTTGGTAACACCAGTTCTTTCTGCTAATGCTGAAATAATTTCTGATTTCTTCATTACTCATACACCTCCTTGTAATTATTGTCTCAAGCATACTATGCTTACAATATAATTTTATCATACTTTTTTTGTTTTTTATAACTAAAATACTTTTTAGTTGGGGATTGGGGTTTACCCCATATTGAATTTGTTCTGGGAGGACAAATTCAGGGCTGGCTAAGACATACATTCTTCGTTATTCATCAATCATACATGAGTGGCAAAATGGACAATAGTTCTCACAATTCTCACATAAATTGATTTCATTTTTCTCAGAATGTGAATATTTTTCTTTAATGTTTTTATCTGTTTTTTCTTTAACAGATATATCAATTATTTGATTTTTAGTTATTGAAAATAAATCAAAATGATTAACAAATTCTTCTAAAATTGTTAATGCTTCTTCATCATTATCTGCAACTATATTTAAATTTAATTCTGCTATTTTTTTAACATTTCCTACATAATTTTTACTCATTTTATTACCTACTTTCTCTATTTATTTCTTTTTTTTTACTTCTATTTTTTATTGTTTCAATTAAAAAATCGTTCCAATCTTTACCTATATATGGTGTAAAATCGTGAACATTATATCTATTTTCTAATTGTTTTTTTAATGCCTCAGTTGCTAATCTTCCTGCTCGATCTGAATCAAAATGAAGATAAATATCTTTAATATTTTGGTTCTTATATAAGAAAGATTTTAATGCAATCGGTACCTTGCTTTCCCCAATATTTTTTGATGGTTGATATACTCCTGCTAATGCTAAAAGATTTTCATTTTCCCAGTCTTTTTTACACATTTTTAATAATGTTGCATAACTTAATAAATCTATTGCACTTTCAAAAATATGAATAGAGTCATTGCAATTTTTTGATACTAGCCGAAAAGAATACTCCTTATCACTACCACTAGCATCTTGCATAAATCGTGTTTTATTTGTTCCTCTTAATCCTGCATATCTAGGATTTTTTTTATTATCCAGTCCAACAAAAACGACATTATGTTTATCTTTTTGTTCATAAATTAATCCATCATCAATACATTTTTGTATTATTTCTTCATCAATCCCTCTACTTTTTAAATATGAAATAGCAATGTTATTATCAATATTTTTTTCAGGCATTATCAGTCTTGAAATCTTATTTTCTTCTTCAAAATAATGATTATTTGTTTGAACTAATTCCCCTTTTCCAACTAAAATTTCTACTGCTTGAACAAAAGGAATTTCTTTAACTTTTGTTAAATAATCAAGTGCATTATATCCACCAAATCCTCTTGAAAACCAATACCATTTTCCATTACTTATCTTTAAACTATCATGTGTTCTTGTACAATAAGTTGCTCTTGAAAATTGAACTAATTCATCTGGCTCAAAGTTTTCAAGATAAGTTAATAAATCAATTTTTTTTGCTTTTTCTATCGTTTCTGGTGTATAAAAAAAAGACATTTTATCTTTCCATGTCCTTTGATTTATTTCTATTTTTATTTATTATCTCATTTAATTTAGGGATATATTCATCTATTTTGTTTACACTTTCAGTATCAATTACTTGTATTTCTTTTAAATATTTTAAATGTTCATTATCTTTTACATCATTAAAATAGTTCAACAATTTTCTTGCACCATCTTTACTATTTAATAAATCTTGAACATCATTTTTATCATAATATAAAAATTTTCTTTGTATAATATTATCATCATAAAACTCATAATTTCTTAATTCTCTTAAAGTTTTTGTCATATCCTTAATTAGTTTTGAATTAGGGTCTGATTCTAATTTAGTGTATTTTTCTTCAATTTCATTTAAATAAAATTCAATGCTTTCTTCTATTGGTATATGAATTCCAGATTCTGCGTTCATCCAGTCTTGATATATATTTTCTAACATATTATCATTTTCTAATAATGCTAAATATTGTTCTTCTTCATAAATATTTGAATTAAAACTTTCAATAATTTCTTCTTTTACTGCAATTTCATAAGCACTTTTTAATATTTCTTCTTTTGTTTTAGTTAAACAACTTTCTTTAAACATATCAAATTCATGTTCTAATTTTTTATAAACTTTATTTGATAATTCTTCTATACTATCCATAATTTTTCACCTCCATAAAAAAAAGTAGATTTCTCTACTTTTAAATTTTTTTCTTAACTTTTTCGTTTTCTATTTCTAATAATTCATCAATGGATTCAAACATAGTTTTATCTCCAATATCAATAGATTCATATAAATCAATACCAGAAACAAACTTTTTGAACAACTCTGTTCTAGTTCCATTTAATATTAAGCGTTCTACTTTTTCTTCATATTTATTAATCATTACCTTAAAAAATTTATGATTTTCTCTAATGACACTACTATATTTTCTTGCTATCATAAATAAATCAATACTCATATTTTCTTGCTCAAATACTTTTAAAAGTTCATTATTATTATCTTGATATGATGAATAATCGTACATTGTTTCTATTGTTTTTTCTGTATCATATGGTCGGCTATTTAAATAATATAATTTTTCTTCTAATAAACCATTTGTCTTTGAAACAATTGAAAAATGAAAGCCAATAGAACTTTTCCCTAACAAATATACAGGAGCAAAATCACCTTTTAAATTAATTCCTTTTGGTACAAAAACAACATTTCCATAAGAATAATTATATCCTGTATATTCTACTCCGTTTATTAAAGCTTCAACTTCTTCAACTTCTTTATCTTTTAATTTTCTTGGATTACCTATTATTTCACTATTTCCAAAAAATTTATTAAACAGATAATTATATTCTTTATCAAAAATTTCCATAATTAACCCCCCACTAATAAAGTTTTAATATGGGGCTTATATTAACATAAAAGACATCAAATGTCAAATTAACACACTCTCATTTTATGCCAGTAAATAGGTCTTTTATATCTATTTCATATACTTCACTAATCCTAATTAATAATGTTATATTTACTTCACGAGTATATTTATTTGCTTCAAGTTTTTTTACAAAACTTTCACTTTTTCCAATTCTTCTTCCGAATTCTCTCTCATTCAAATTTAAACTTTCTCTTAACTTTTTTATATTTTTAACTACTACTTCTCTTGCCTTACATATTTCCATATAACTCCTCCATCCGAGAGAATTATAATTACAATATAAAAGAAAAACAAATGTGCAAATTTAATTTTTACACATTTGTAATTCTTAAATTATTCTCTTATAATTCCGAGTTTTATAAATAAATCATAAGCAATAGATATACCTTTATAAAACAATTCTCTTTGTTCTATCCAATCTGATTGCGATTTATAATCAAGAAACTTTATATAAAACTTAACTTCTTGCTTACTTAAATTTACTATATCACGATCTTCTAATACATCTCTTAACTTAGGATATTTATCTAATATATTTTCTTGCTTTTTCATAAGAAATTGATATTCTTTATCAGTTTCTTCTAATTCTGATAATACTTTAGCAAAATATTCTATTAAACAATTCTCACATAAGTCTATAAGAAAGTCTTCATTAGTTTTAATTAATAAGTCTTGACCTTTCGTATGTTTGAACATATTTTCCCTCCTTTGAAATAAAGGATAAATCATGTTTTTTAATTTAACAAATGTGCAAATTTATCTTTCGTAGTCTTCTTTATTTTGAGAGAAATCTCTATTTTCTTCTTCTTTTTCATCATCAATGATTTCATTAGTCTTTTCATTTAGATTTAATAAAACATTTAATTCATTTAATCTCTTTGTCTTTTCTTGCAACTCATCCTCCTGTGGAAATGGTCTTTTTAATTCATTTTTAGCGTTTTCAAACTGAACCTTAACATTTTCTAACTCTGTCTTTTTTTCTGATAATTTATTCTCAAAATTATCTAATAAATTTTCTATACGAGTTATATTTCCTGTATTGCTTGTCCCTAATATAGTAGGATGTGATAAATTACAT
Organism: Bacilli bacterium; assembly: GCA_016297695.1. GTDB lineage: Bacteria > Bacillota_I > Bacilli_A > RF39 > UBA660 > RUG14121. The sequence goes on along the minus strand of JAEDGC010000004.1, from coordinate 63,752 downwards.
TTAAGATTAATTAAAAACTCTCTACTTAATGAATCAAAACTTATTTCCATTTTAAATCCACAAAACTCACCAATTTCAATAGGATTAGGATTAGTCATTTTTTTACACTCTTCTAATATTCTTGTACCTGCTTCTGCTCTTTCAATATATTTAGTTCCTAGTATAGTCATTTCAAAAATATCTTCTTTATAATTATTATCTCTTACTTCTATATCTCTTTCATAACCTACTATTCTATTTTCTAATCCTTTAATCTGATTTGGATAAGTTTTTCTAACTTTATCTTCTAGTTCATATATTTCACTTAAATGACTTTGTTTTAATAATTGTAATTTTGATACTTGTGCGTCTAAATCTGTTTTCTCAATAATAAGTGGATTTCCTGCTGCTAATGCCTTTATTTCTGCATAAGATAGTGCAACCTCATCTATATCTTCAGCAGTTCTTAAAGGGGTTTTAGAAGTCATTATTTGGGCTATAAACTTTTGTTTATTTTCTACTAACTGATATAAATAAGCATCAAATGTTTTTTCAGTAACATATCTATATATAAATACTTCATCATTTTGATTTCCTTGTCTTATGATTCTTCCACTTCTTTGTGTTAAATCACTAGGACGCCATGGACAATCTAAATCGTGTAATGCTATTAATTTATCTTGACAATTAGTTCCTGCACCCATTTTTTGAGTAGAACCTATTAAGATTCTTACTTGTCCTTTTCTTACTTTTGCAAATAATTCCTTTTTCTTAACTTCTGTTCCTGCATTATGAATAAACTCTATTTCTTCTTCTGGTATTCCTTTTTCTATTAGTTTATTTCTTATATCATCATATACATTAAATGTTCCATCATTATGTGGTGTTGACATATCACAGAACAATAACTGAGTTAATTTTTTCTCTTTATTCTCTTCCCATATTTTATAAACATTATCTGCACATACTGATACTTTACTTGTTTCATAATCTGGTAGCATTTCATTTATTAATCGCTGATCGAGTGCTAGTTTTCTTCCATCATTTGTTATTTTTAACATATTATCTTCGGTAGATGGTACTTGCTTATTTCTTACAAGTTCTGCTCTCTCACCAAATGATTCTACAAGTTCTAATTGTACATCACTAGGTTTTATAACTATATTATTATAGTTTGCTTTTGGTACAGGTAGATTTAATGTGTCTGATGTTTGAATATCTGCAACTTCTTTAAATAAGGACATTAGTTCTGGTAGATTATAAAATTTAGCAAATCTTGTTTTACTTCTATATCCTGTCCCCTCTGGTGCTAACTCTATTGCTGTGATTGTTTCTCCAAAGGTACTTGCCCATGAATCAAAATGTTGTAAATGATTATCTAATAGTTTGTCATATTGAAGATATCTTTGCATTGTATATAGTTCTACCATTGAATTAGATATTGGAGTACCAGTTGCAAAAATTACACCTCTATTGCCAGTTAATTCATCTAAATATCTACATTTCATAAATAAGTCAGAACTCTTTTGTGCTTCTGTTTGGGCTATACCACCAACATTTCTCATTTTAGTATATAGATATAAATTTTTATAATAATGTGCCTCATCTACAAATAATCTATCTACTCCTAATTCTTCAAATGTTATAACATCATCTTTTCTATCTTGACTATTTAGTTTATCAAGTTTATTTTGAATTGATTTTTGTGATTTCATTAAAGATTTAATAGAAAAGTTTTCTCCACCATTTGCTTTAAGTTCTTTTATACCTCTTGTTATATCATCCAATTGTTGATTTAAGATTTTAACTTGTCTTTCTACTGACATTGGAATTTTTTCAAATTGAGAATGTCCTATTATAATTGCGTCATAATCTCCTGTTGCTATTCTTGAACAGAATTTTTTTCGGTTAGCAGTTTCAAAATCTTTTTTAGTTGATACTAAAATATTGGCACTCGGATAGAGTTGTAAGAACTCACTAGCAAATTGTTCAATAATATGATTAGGTACTACAAATAATGATTTATTGCATAATCCTAGTCTTTTACTTTCCATTGCTGCTGCTACCATTTCAAAAGTTTTACCTGCACCTACTTCGTGTGCTAGTAAAGTGTTTCCACCATATAAAATTCTTGCAATCGCATTTACTTGATGTGTCCTTAATTTAATTTCTGGATTCATACCACCAAAAGATATATGTGAACCATCATATTCTCTATTTTTAATTGAATTATATAATTCATTATATATTTTAGTTAACCTTTCTCGTCTATCTGGATCTGACCAAATCCATTCATTAAATTTCAACTTTATCTGTTCTTGCTTACCTTGTGCTATCGCTGTTTCCTTTTTGTTTAAAACTTGTGTTCTTTTACCATTATTATCATACTCATAATCAAAAATTTTAATATCTCTTAAATTTAGTGAGTCTTCTATAATTCTATAAGCATTGGCTCTACTTGTACCATAAGTTGTATTGGCTTTAACATTCCATTTATCAATACTTTTATTTTCTATATTCCACTCACCATTAACTTCTGAATAGTGAACTTTAATTCTTTCAGAATTATAATAGTTAGGTTCTAATAGATATTTAATAAAGTCTTTTATATCACTCTCTGGTATCCAAGTTGCTCCAAGTCTTACACTTATTTCACTTGCACTTAAATCTTTCGGTTGTGCTTCTTTTAAATATCTTATATTAGAATTATAAATAGGATTTATAGAATTATAATATTCAGCATCTTTAAGTTTTTGTCTTACATTTCCACTTAAATATTCATCTTGCGTAACATAAACTTTTTCATTACTATTTGTCGGTATTAAGAAGATATCTCCCTCTAAATCTTTAACTATTTCATCTTCTGTTTTACCAGTTAATTCCATAATAAAATCCATATCAACTTTTGCCTTTTCTGATATGGATATAATCAATGCCTCATTTGCATTATCTACTTTTGTAATTTCTACATGTGGTCTTATTGTTCTTTTAGTAAACATATCGGCTTTTCTTGCTAGTTCACCATTTTCATTTAGAATTTCAAGTGAACATAATAAGAAATAACTACTATCATTTGAGAAAGCAATATTATTTGCTCTACTATTTATAAGACCATATTTCTTATTAAAACTATCATATAAACTATTGAGTTTGATTTGTTCTTTCTTTATATCTTCATCTGGATAATCATTTATTTGTAAATCAATTAATCTCCTTACACAATCTCTTAATTCTATCATGCTTTTGACTCTATTTTCAGTTGTTAATGCTAATTCCTGTGGATACATTTTACTATTTTCTCTAAAATATACTTTTCCATCTACAATAGTATAAGAGAAATTTCTTACATTGACATCTGCAGGTATTGATAAGTCTTCTTCATCAACTTCTTCAATATCATATTCATTTATTTCGGCATGAATATTTGTTATAGCATTATTTAACATATCTTCAAGTTTTGAACTATCTTCTAACTTACAAGCAGAATCATATCCAAATCTTGTACTTACCATTTCCATATTACCCATAATCATATCTGGATTATCCATGAAATATTTATTCATTGTTATTCCATTTTCATCTTTATCTAAATATACCCAATCTGGAATAATATCTGTTATACCATCTCTTTTTTGTAAGAAAATAATATCACTTGTTACCTCTGTTCCTGCATTATTTTTAAATGTTGTATCTGGAAGTCTTATTGCCCCTAAAAGTTCTGCTCTTTGTGCAATATACTTTCTAACAGCAGGATTTTCTTTATCCATTGTTCCCTTACTTGTTATAAAAGCAATTACTCCACCTGGTCGTACTTTATCTAATGTTTTCGCAAAGAAATAATCATGAACTAGAAAATTATTTTTATCATACCTTTTATCATTTAATTTAAAATCACCAAATGGCACATTACCTATTGCTACATCAAAAAATGAATCAGGAAGCTCTGTTTTTTCAAACCCCTCTACTGCTATTGAAGACTTTTGATATAACTCTCTTGCAATTCTACCACTAATCGAATCTAATTCTACTCCATATAAATTACTTGTTTTTAATGTGTCTGGTATCATTCCTAAAAAGTTACCAACACCACAACAAGGTTCTAATATATTACCATTTTTAAATCCCATATTTTCTAATGCTTTATACATTGAACGAATTACAATAGGTGGTGTATAAAATGCTGTTAAAGTTGACTCCATTGCATTTTTATATTCTTCTTCAGTTAGTAATGATTTAAGTTCTTTATATTCATTACTCCATTGAATATTATTTTCATCAAATGCTTGTGATAATCCACCCCAACCTACATATTCTGCTAATACTCTTTGTTCTTCTGGTGTAGCAAATCTGTCTTCTTCTTCACATTTTTTCAAAACATTAATTGCTTCTATATTTCTTTGATATTTTTCTTTTGGTGTTCCAATTCCTAAATTATCGTCAGTAATAACAAATTGATTTCTATCTTTATTTTTTATTTCTGGATGGATATCAAAAGTTGTTGTTTTTCTTACTTTTTTCTTTTCAAACTCTGGTATTATGCTTTTGTTCTTCTCATCTAATAATTCTAATACTCTTTCAGTAGATTCATCTCTAAAAATAGGAAAACCTGTTGCATTATTAAATGTTATATCTTTTAATGAAGTGTTATCTTTGTTGATTTCATCAATTACATATTTTCTATCATTAATAGTCAATTCGTTGCCAATATAACTATTTAAATCATCATCTATTTTTTCAGTTATTGTTTTATTTTCTTCCAATTCTTCTTCTAGGCTAGTTGATTCAACTACTGGGATACTTTCACTTTCTATCTTAATTAAATGCTTATTCCCTGGATTTTCTTTTACTTTTCTATCAAATTCTTCTCTTGTGAACTCCTTATTAAATAATGGATATTGATAATCATAACATCTGACTATTTCATCATCAAATTCTAGAATTTCATATTCATCTATTCCTATATAAACTTTATCACCTAAATGATATTCATATTCAGGTTCCTCATATTCAATTTTATTTTCTTCTAAAAAAGAATATGGGTGTTGTTCTCTATATTCTCTTTCTTGTAATTCTTTTTCCAACCAATTTGGATATTCCTCTAATTCTTTTTCACTTAAAAATCTCTCTACCTTTATTAATTCTTTAATTCTTTTTACTATTTGACTCCAAGTGAATAATTGTTTTCTTACTGTACTATCTAAATATCCCCTATAAAAAGTTATTCCTTTCGAATCATGTTCTTCTCCTATACCAGAACCTTTTATAGTATAGGAAGAACCACCCAGACCATAAATATCTTTTAAAAAATCAATATTATCTTTTGTTGCTAGATTTTTACTAAATTCTTCATATATTCTGTATCTAAAATCTTTATGTTGTTCCTGTAAATATCTGTCTAAAAACTCTTGTGAAATTTCTATATCATTTAATGGTATTTCCATACTTTCAATTAAAGATATTTGCTCATTAACACTTCTTAATGGCTTTTCTATTGTTTTTAATTGATTTAATAATATCATTGATGAATAATGGTCAGTTAAATCTTCCCAACTAACTAAACTTTCTGTATCTCTTGTTAAAAAGTTTTCTTTCCAAAATAAAACACCATTTTCAAATGGCTTATATCCATACATGGTATCATTTATCATTACGCCAGTATAATCATTATTAAATATACTTTTTAAATATTCTGCCCTTTTATCTTTATCAGTTTCATTTTTAAAATAATCAATAATATGTCTATTATCCACTTTTAAATGTGGAGTATTTGCTAATATTAAATTTATTTTATGATCTGTTACCACATAAAAAGAATGATGTTCATCACTCTTTTCATAAATACCTAAATCATTATTAGTTCTTGTTTTACTATTTCTTCTGCCATCATCTTCAAGTTGTTCATTTTCCCAACCCATTCCATTTGATTGTTCTGTTTCAATTCCTCTGTTATATTCTCTTTCTTCTTCATTTCCTCTATCATTTGTTCCACTCTCATTGTTGCCGTATTGTCTATCTCTATCAAGTGGCTCGTTAATTGATTGTTCATTAGTAATGTTGAATAAAGATTTTTCTTGTTCTTCTTGAGATAATCCAATCTCATCAGTCCGTATTTCCCTATCTCCTGTGTATGGTTCGGTTCTTGAAGATATAATTCTGGAATCTGATAATCTCCTTGTGTTTTGTAAGTTATCATCTAAATCACTCCTTTCACGATTATCCGTGCTTACACTATTATCATATACATTATTATTTTCATTATCAAATGTACGAATTTTCTTTAATTCACTTATTCGTACATTTTTTAAAGTTTCATATATATTTTTTAATCCCATTTTTGCTATATCACTTGTAGCAAATCCAATAGTTGATAATACATTAGGACCATTGAAATACATTACATCTCTAAAATCTTCCATATTAAGATATTTATTAGGTTCTAATCCACTTCTTTTTAATAACATATATGAAACACTAATCTTTATAAAGTTTTTTAGTGCTTCATTTATTTTTTTATCTTCTATTGATAAACCTTGTAGTTTATCTACATATTCATTCATTTCAGATAAATATTCTTCAAGATTATCTTCTACCATAATATTAGCAACACTAATTAGTGCTTGTGATAAGTTTTCTTTATTTTCTAATTCACCATATTTATTTTCTAACGATTCAATTATATCTGCTTCATATTTATGATTTACGCTCCATAATCTTATTTTATTATTATATCTACTATTTGTATCTGCAACATCAAAAACATATCTTAAATGAGGATAACCATTTTCATCTGTTAAAAGTGCTATTCCTTTTGCACCTTTATTAACCCATCTTTTAAGAGTTCTATTCCATGTTTCTATATCTGCACATGCTCTTGCTGTCGGTTTCTGTGCATATATTAATACTTGGTCTTGAAACGGATATTTATAATTCATAGAAGCACAGTCAAGGAATTCTATCCATGAATCTGTGTTTCTATTAAAATAATCCAAAGTTTCTTTATATAAATCTGTTATAAACTTATATTTAGTAGCCATTATTACACCTCCTTTACCTTAAAGTTAAATAAATAACTACTCACTTGCTGTTTTTTTACTTGCTCTGACTTTTTGTAATACCTCAAAATAATCTGCTTCTATTTCAATATTTTCTTCAAATAAAAACATCAACTTACTTATTAGTGTTGATGCTTCATTAACAAAAAATCTCATATCAATTAAAGTTGTTCCGTCTTCTTCTCTTGGAATACTATATGTTAGTATCTTTTCCTTTAATTTTTTTACACGATCAAGTTCTCTTTCGTCTTCTTCTATTTTTTCTATTTTTGTTAATACTTGAATTAACATATTAAAATATTGTTTGTCTACTACCACTTTTACTGGTGGTGTTTTACTTGCAAATCCTGTCATTGTATTCCTCCTCCAAATATATAAAGTTTTTAACCAATAATAATAATCTTGGGTCTCCAAAACCATCTTCTTCACTATTAAAAATTAATGTTCCATTTATATAAACATCATCTCCAACTTGAAATTCATCTTCAACTAAAGATAATTCATTAACACATAAAACCATTCTCATATAGAAAAAATCATTAACATCTTCATCATATACTTCTAACAATATTTCATACCCATCTTTATGTGCTAAATCTGGTGTCATCATTTTAATTCTTCCACTGAATGCTACTTCTAATTCGCAAAAATCTTTATAACTATTTTTTCTCATATTATCCTACCTTTCTACTGCTAAATCCCTATTTTTATTTGAAATATTCATTTTAAAATCACTATCTGATATAGTAATATTTTCCTTTTTTGTTTCTTGTAATCTGATATTTTTAACTTCAATATTTTCCATTAAATCTTGAACCATTTCTTTTGCTTGTTCTCTGCTTTCTGCCATTACCTCTAGTGTTACATTTCCAAATAAAGTTACATTAAATTCATATTTATTCATCTTTCTTCATCTCCTTTTTTTCAGATTGTTTACCACTCATATATGGTATTAATTCTTTATTTTTTATTGCTTCTTGTATTTCTAAAACAAAATTTAACTCTTGTGAACTTAATCCACCATTTATTCTTTTTATATCATTCATTTGCATTTTTAAGATTGCTTTATCTGTTGTAAATCCTGCTTCAAAAAGTTTTTCAAATATTCTAAATATCATATTTAATCTATTTTTATTATTCATATTGCATCATCTCCATTCTTTTATTTGTTATATCCAAATGCATAACCATTATCACAATGAACTTCTGCATAACTCCACCAATAATATCTATTCATAGATGTTGGCAATTTAGCCATTACTTGTGAATATTTTAATGATGAATCTGTGTGCATAGTCCATAATGCTACACCTTGTATTGATGTTGATTCATAAGGACCTGTTACTCCTGTAAAATCATTTCGTGCTGCTATTACAACTTGAGTCATTATATTATAACCATTTTGTGCTTTTGGGTGTCCTGCCCATACATAACAATTTGCTTCATGATAATATCCATCAATTCTTACATCAGAATTTGGCATTGAACCTGGAATATTATTCCATCCATCCCATACTTCCCATGGATTTAATGAAACTGCATGAACTGGAAGTGTATCTCCATATCCAACTGAACTTGTTGTATATAAATTTCCATTTATATAATAACTTGCTGTGTAATAATTTTTAATCCAACTTGGAGAAATATTTGCACCACTTGTTCCAACAATTATTGTTTCATCATAACTTGTACTCATTCCATCATGTGCATTTGTTTTTACTCTTACGGTGCTTCCATAACTTACATTTTGGCACCAATCAATAACATTATCTGCAACTAATGTTCCATTTACCCATACATCAAATGTGTATCCAGATAAACCTGAATTATATGTTATTCCATCTATTTTAGGATTAATATCAACTAGATAACTATTTGTATCCCAATTTGCTGTATAATTTAAATTACCTGTTGTACCTTTTGGTATTGTTAAAGTTTTTTGTTTCGTTGTTCCATTACTTCCAGTCCAACCAGAAAAATTATGTCCTGTTTTACTTGGAGTTGGTAGTGTAAAACTTTCTTCAACATTATAAGTTGTTTTTTGTCCACTTATAGTTCCACCATTAAGGTTATAAGAAATGCTATATGTGTTTATTTGCCATTTAGCATATATTTCTTTATCATTAATTTCGTTTATATTATTTATATTTATTGAATAATCTATATTTCCATTTGAACTATTACTATATCCTAAAAATGTGTATCCACTTTTTATCGGTGTTGGTAGTGTAGTTGTTCCATTTGATATTACTACCCCTTCGCCATTAAAAGTTCCACCTGAACCATTTAATTGAATATAATAACTTTTTGTTTTAAATGCTGATAATAAATCTGTGCTTGATTTAAAATACGCAAATGTTACACTCAAAGAACAAAATATTGATAAGATTATTGCTATAAATATATATTTATTCTTTTTCAATTTTCTTACCTACTTTCTTTTTATGTTCTTTATACATATCATTACATAGATCAACTATTATCACTCCTAATGAAATATATAATAAATATTTATGGCTATATATATAATCTGCATAATAACCAATAAAAGGTATAGACCAATCTGTTCCTTTGCCTAATACTTGTTCATCACTCACCAAATAGTTGTCCACAGAATTATTAATATCTCCTTTTGTAATAAATCCATTTTCAGTAATATCCACAATTCTGTGTGAAATTATATGTTCTTTTGTTTGATATACTAATATATCTCCCTCATCAAGTTCATTTATATCTATCTTTTCATAATATAAAATTCCACCTACTTTAAGTGTCGGTTCCATACTACCAGAAATAACGACAAGAGGTTTTTGTCCCCATAAGGATGGTACAAATATTAACAAATAAATGATTAGCAAAATATAAATTATCCTAAATATAAAATCTTTAATTTTTACTAACATATTTTCCCTCCTATAATAAATAAATTAGAAGCCATTTCTGACTTCTAACTTATACTCTTTTACCATACATTATTTGCTTGATCATATTGAATAGTATCAATTGTAACAGTTAATTTATAAGTTGCATTATCATATCCATTTCCACTTGATGTGTAAGTTATAGTCTTACCATCTGATGAAATAGTTTTGTTTAAGGTTGATTTAATATTTTCATTAAATGTTACCCCACTAATAAACGAATTAGTTGTTTCACCAGGTAGTAATTTTGTTAGATTTGATTTTGAACCATAATAATAATATCCATCAGATGATTTAGTCCATCCTCCATTAAAATTAATAATTGCAGCTACATTATTTGAACTATCTTTTAGAGATAATTCTGTTCCATTAGCATTTACCCATTGTTCTGTATATTTTGCTCTTACTGCCATATTAATACTACCTGTATTAGTTATTTTAATTGTTTTTTCAGTTGTTGTACCTGGTGTCCAATCACTAGGTGATTCAAATTTTTCTACAATTTGATGCTGATACAATGCTGTTTTAAAAAAGTTTTCTATCGTATCACTTGTAGTAAAATATGCTATTGTTCCTCCTAAAATTGTTAATGCACTAATTCCTGCTACTATTAAAAATTTCTTTTTATTCTTTCTCTCCTGATTTGTTTTTTTCATTTTTCTTTCCTCCTAAATTATATTTTTTAATTCAAATACAAACACTATTTGTTTATTTGTATTAGTCTTACATGTTATTAAAGTTAAAGTTTGTTTATCCTTATTTTTAGAAAGTGCAACCTTGCCTGTCTTTTCAACCTCATAAGATTTTGTTAAATTATAAATATAAGTTTTACCATTATAAAAAATCTTTGCTTCATCTCCATTATTCAATTTCACTAAATTTTTAAAATATGCTATATAACTATTTCCACTATGTCCTGCTATAATAACATTTCCATTTTCTTTATCTGGCATATCTGATTCTTTTAATAATTGAATATTTTTATTCACATTATTATTTTTTGAATTAATATTATATATTCCTCTTTCTAACTTTATCTTATCTATTTTTAAAACAGCTAAATAAGGTTCTCTTTCTACTACTTTAACTTGTTCTTCTGTTTTTTCTTCTACTACTTCTTCTTGATTAGTAGATATTTCTTCTTGAATTTCATAAAATTCAATTAAATTATTTTCTTCTATATTTTGTATTTCATTTCTTTGATAATATTTATTTACCAATATTCCAATACTAACAAAAATTAAAAGGACACCAAATATTAAAAGGTATCCTTTTCTCTTATTCTTCTTCTGATTTTTTTCTTGCATAAATAACTATACCTATTCCTGAAATACAAATAATTCCACTGATGATTTCCACTAAATAGTTTTCATCCTTTTCAGTATTTGGAACTTCAACTATTATTTTTTCATTTGTCATTATTGCTTTAACGATTTCTCCATTTTCTTTAATACTAAAATACATTGGCTCTTCATTTAATACATAAGATTCTGGTGCCTCTTTTTCAAATAGTACATAATCGTTATATTCTAATCCCTCAATGATAATCATTCCTTTATCATCAGTTCTACCACTAAATACTAATTCATTTGTTTTAGCATTATATATTTCTATTAATGTGTTTGGTAGTGGTTCGCTTGTTGATACATCTATTTTTGTGAACTCTAATGTTCCTTTGATTTTTTCATTTGTCATTGTGCATTTAACAACTTCTCCATCCTCTTTAATACTAAAATACATTGGTTCTTCATTTAATACATAAGATTCTGGTGCTTCTTTTTCATACAATACATAATCGTTATATCTTAAATTATCAATAACAATCATTCCTTTATCATCAGTTCTACCACTAAATACCAATTCATTTGTTTTAGCATTATATATTTCTATTAATGTGTTTGGTAGTGGTTCGCTTGTTGATATATCTGTTTTAGTGAATTCTACTTTTCCTGTTATTGGTTTATTAGTCATATTTGCTTTTACAACTTCTCCATTTGATTTAATCTCAAAATATATCTTTTCTTCTGTCTTAACATAACCTGTTGCAGGTTCAACTTCTAAAATATAAAATCTTTGATTAATTGGAAGATTTTTTATAACAATTTTTCCATCTTTATCAGTTATTCCAGAAAAAATCAATTCATCTGAATCTGTATATATTTCTATTTTCGTATTAGCAATTGCTTCACCACTAATTAAATCTGTTTTAGTAAATTCAAGTTCTCCTTTTTCATATTTATTTAACATACTTAATGATTTATATACTATTGCTGTTTTATTATCAATTTCAGTTAATTCAAAATGATATTCTTTTGAATCTAAAACATAGTTATTATTTGTTTCTACTTCTACAATATAGTATTTTCCAAGTGGAATGTTTTTACTTATTGCATACCCATTTCTATTACTGATTATAGTATCTACTAAATCCCCTTTATTGTAATATAAATGTTGACCATCTGATGTTTTAATATCTTCATCAGCATATATATTAAACACAACATTTTCTAGTGGTATATTTTCATAACTAAATGAACCATTATTAGTAGTAAATTTTTCTCCTAACTTATTTATTTCAACTTGCCCTTTAATTGGTGTATCCTTGAAATATACAGTTATGAATGCTCCATATGTTGTGTAGTTATAATATGTGTTATCTCCAATAGTAAATGGTAGTCCATTTTTATCTATCAAATATCCTTTTGGAGAACTTATTTCGATTAATCTGTAATTACCTGCCTCCAATTTTAAATAAGTGATAAACTTCCCTGTTTCGTCCGTCTTAAACTCACTATAAACTTTTCCACCGACATATTGTGAAACATATTTATTTGTATCTACATTTAAAATTTTAAATGTTGTATCTGCTAGTGCTATTGTTTTACCAGTTTCACTATCAGTTTTAAATACTTGAAGATATGCTGCTAACTTATTGTTTAAAATATTATAATATTGTTCTAGTTTACTATCTTCATCTACTGTTATAAAGAAATCATATATCTTTTCAAATCCAGTATGAGAGTTAACTTGATGAAACTTCCATACGCCATAGGGAATGTCTAATGTCGCATACCCATTTCTATCGGTCATTATTTCTCCATATTTTGTTCCGTTTGGATAAAATATTTCAAATTTAACATTTGCTTCAGCATTTAAAAATTGTGTATTTCCATCAACATAATCATATTGTTTTAAAATACTTATATAATTTTTAATAACTTGTTCTTTTGAAGTTATAGTAATAATATTATCTTCTGTAATGTTAGCATTATAAACATTTGTATCTAAATAATAACCTTTTGAAGATGTTTTCTCTTTTATTTTATAGTGTCCATAAGGCAAATATTTAGATGTTGCTGTGCAATTTTCATCAATAGTAATTGTATCTACTACATTTCCTTTTAAATCTAATATTTCATAAGTTGCACCTTTTAATACTGCTTGTCCTTGTGCAACACATGAATTATTTTCACTATCTATTTTATTAACTTTAATTTTACCCTTAATTACTTGTTCCTTACTTATTACATCATAAGTTTTTTCTTCATTAATAGAAACATTATATGAATTTTTATCTATATAATAGCCCACGGAACTTTGCTCCTCTATAACTTTATAATTATCGTAAGGAAGACTTTTTGATATTGCTGTGCAATCATTTCCAATTGTTAAAGTTTCTACAACTTCTCCTTTTGAATTGACTATTTTATATTTTGCACCAATTAATGTTGCCTCTCCTTGTGCTTTACAAGAATTAGTTTCATTATCTAATTTTGTTATTTTAATTTTACCCTCAATAACTTCTTCTTTGACTTGTATTGTAGGTTCTAAATTTCCATTTGATAATTCAACATAATATTTAGTTGTATCCAATTTATAACCTACACTTGGTCTTATTTCTTGAACATATAGTTTTCCTATACTAGATAAATAATCACTTTTTACATACCCTGTTCCATTAGTAGTTATTTCAGTAAGTTTTGTTCCATCTTCTCTATATACTCCATAGACTGCTCCTTGTAATGTTGCATTACCTTGTGCAATATTCGTTAAGTTTTGACTATCTACTTTTTGAATTGCAACCTTTCCACCAATGACTTCAAAATTTAATTCTACATCTAATGGGTCATAAGCACCTAATCTAAATACATTTTGTGAATAATCACTAAAATATACTATTGGTGGTACAGAAAATCTTGTATCTGTTTTTGTTAATTTAATATAAGCATTACCTATTCCTGTTCCAGTAATATTTAAAGTGTTTCCACTTATACTTGCTGAAACATTACTTTGATTTGTAATCCTATATTCACTTAATTTATTATTCTTATCATTCATAGAAATAGTATTAGTTATAGGAAGTTTAATATTTCCTACATTGTCAAATTCTGGATTAACATAATGAGTATTTACTAAATTTTCTAATTCTGCAATTTCACTTGCAAATAAACTATCATTTCTATTTCCATTTAATGTGTCAGTAAAGAAAAATTGTGAACTAGGATCTGCTGTTCTCCAAATCAAAACTTGCGTTATCGCATACCATTTATGCTCGGTATGATTTCCATATCCATATCCATAATAAGCATACAAACTTATTTTTTTAAATTGTTCTTTGCTCATATTTAAATAGATTTCATAATCACTTCTTGCAACTTGATATACATAATTATTATTAATATCAACAAAAGGTTGTAAACAATATACAAAAGCATTGTCTTCACTTCTTCTAATAAATCTTGCTTGTTGATATTTTCCACTTCCATCTGCTCTTAATTTTTTAATATAAACATTTGATATCATTTCACTTGGCCAAATTGCTTGTCCTGAATAATTTTCTGCTTTTACAGGAGAACAATTTGCAAATAAACCAAATATTGTTGATGAAATTATACCAACTGATAATAATAATCTTTTAATTCCTTTCATTTTCCTCCTCCATTCTTGAACATCTGCTTGAAACTTTACAAGCACAAAATAAAAACAGGATTATCAATGATAATCCCAATATAATTAAAATCTTCATAATTCACCTCATAAAAAAAAGAACATTATGTTTTCTAATGTTCTAATAAAAATCAATATCTTCCCCAAGATAATCACCACTATAACTATTTACACTGATACACCAATATCCTCCACCATGCTCTGCTTTATAATTATCTCCGTATTCCTTACAAGCATTAAATGTTGCTTCATAACTTCCATAATCACTTATTTTAAAATTGACCTCTGCCCATGAACTTGCAGGTTTATGATAGAATTCATATTCAGTAATACCTAAACTATCCCAAGGATTATTTTTCTTTGTATTCTCAACTTGTGTTTCCACAACATTATTTTGAACACTATTTTGTTCTTGATTTTGAACTATGTTTTGTTGAGTTTGATTTTGTTCATTGTTTTCCGATTTACTTTCAACAACTATTTCTTCTTTTGTTTCAATGTTTTTATTTTCAACTGGTTTAGTAGATTCACTAGATACTATTTCCTCACTTTTTTCAGTTTCACTTGAACTATTTATTTTTTCTTCTTGCTCTTTGGATAAATCTGACTTTTCTACAACATTTTTATCTATTTCTACTTTTTCCACAGAATTGTTAATAATCGGGCTTTCATCAAAATTTGGTATCTCACTTGTAAATGCTTTACCCATACCATTTACACAACATAACATTAATGTTCCTAAAACTAAACTAATAATTTTTTTCATTCTACCATCTCCCTTTCTTTGCCTATATTCTAGCAAATAATTAAAAATTTTGCATTTGTGCAAATTATTTTTTTTTACATGTTAGTTATAATACTAATATTACTAATAATACTTAATTACTTTTTTCAGTAAGTTAATAATAGTTAGTATTTTTTAGGGTAGGTTGTAGGAAGGGATTTTACGGAATGAATACTCCCATTATCTTTCCATTTGTTTTTTGCGTTGATGATTGTTATAAAATTCAACTGCTTTGACTACATAATCTTCTCGACCTTTATCATCTAAATTTCGTGGGAGTAAATTTCGTAGTCTATCTGCATTAAATTTATACTTTTCTTTTTGATTAGGTTTCTCTTGTTCCATCAAACTATCCATTGTATCTTGATTAAGTTCTTTTTTTCTACTTAATTCTTTCAACTGGATTGCTTGAGATAGGGATGGTGTACAATCAGAGTATTCCATACAATCTAAAAGCATATTTTGTTCATCTTTTGTTAAATAAGATATTTCAACAGCAGGTCTAAAAGCAATTCGTTCACTATCTACCATATCTAATATTTTAGGTATTAGTTCGGTTAGTCTTATATATCTAAAAACTGTTGCTCTACTATCATCAAATTCTTTTCCAAGTTTTTCTGCACTATCTAACTTTGTATCCATTGGCGACAAAGTTAAATCGTTTCTTTTTCCTTGGCTATTTAATGCTTCAAGTTTAAGTTTATATGCAAATGCCTTTTCACTTGGTAGAATATGTTCTCTTTGCATATTACTATCAACCATAATTATAGTTGCTTCATCATCTGTAAGTTCTCTAATAATACAAGGTATTGAATCTTTATTTGCTAGTTCACTTGCTTTCTTTCTTCTATGTCCTGAAATCATCTCATACTTACCATCTTGTTTTGGTCTAACTAAAACTGGAACTAATACTCCATATTCTTCAATACTCTTTGACATTTCTCTCATTTCATCATCTACTATAACTTTAAATGGATGATTAGGAAAATCTGCTATATCACTTATTTTTATATTTTCAACATGTTCTTTACTTCGCAAATCTCTTTCTTCTTGTGTAGTAAAAAACTCATCTCTCGTAATCTTTGGTAGTTGCATTTTTCTCTTTTGTTCTTCCATTTTCTATTTCTCTTGCAAATGATGAATATGCTTCTGCAACCTTGCTATTCTTATCATAACTAAAAATACTTTTACCCTGTGATGTTGATTCAGCCGTTTTTATAGCCATTGGAATTTGTGTATCAAATATTTTTACAATACTCCCATAGTTTTCTTCCAATTCTTGTCTTGTTTCTCTTGATAGATTAGTTCTCTTATCAACTAATGTTAATAATACTCCACCTATCTGTAAATTAGGATTTAAATGCTTTTTAACGCTTGAAACAGTCCTTAATAAATGTCCCATACCTTTTGCTGCTAAATATTGTGCTTGAACAGGTATTATAACTTTATCTGCACTTGCTAGTGCATTAACTGTTATCATTCCAAGTGAGGGCATACAATCAATAATAATATAATCATAATCTTTTTTTAAATTACTTATACAACTTTTCATTGCTTGTTCTCTACTCATTGCATTAACTAATTTCATTTCCATTGTTGAGAAATCCAAATTAGATGGTATTAAATCAACATTTTCCTTATGGTGTAATATAGCATTTTTACTATCTAGTGGACTATCACTTATTTCATGCTCCATTAGATCTGATATTGTTAAAGGCAATTCATCTTGATTATACCAACCCATATAGGTTGTTAAATCTCCTTGTGGGTCTGCATCAATTAATAATACTTTTTTACCCATTTTAGATAATGCTACTCCTAAACTAAATGTTGTAGTAGTTTTTCCTACTCCACCTTTTTGATTAGCAACTGCTATAACCTTGCAATCATTCATCATATTCCTCCTTTCTAATCTGCCATGCTATCTCTACATGACAAAGTAAACACACATAAAAAAAAGAACTTTTCTTTAAAAGTCCTTATTTTATATACCTTGTTATCAGGTATCGTTGGTGTCCTGGATCTACAATTATTATCTTTCCAGATAATGGAAGTAAGGCATTTGCTTTAAAGAAAGAAAATACTATTACTAATATTAAAAATAAGCTTAACATTTTCCAATAATAATTATTCATATTTAATTATATTTAATTAATCAAAAAAAATTATAGAAAAGTCTATAAAATTTGTTTTTTAACAAACAGAAAAATTTCATTTAAGATTTTAAAAAAATACTTTCAAGTATCTTTAACTTTTATATTTATTATCATTCATAATCATTTATATATTTTAGATTTTTCAATATACCCATAAATAAATCTATAATCTTCGTTCAATAATGAATATAAAATATTTTCAGTGAACGTAACTGAACAGAATGAACAGCATTAATTTTTTTAAGAATACGTGGTACTAAGGTTTTATTAAAATTACATAACTATTCTTCTATAAAATCTTTTAATTTTCTTGTATTCCTTGGATGTCTCATTTTTACTAATGCTTTTTGTTCTAGTCTTGCAATCGTGGCTTGAGAGCATCCGAATATTTCTGCTAACTCATCTTGTGTTTTTTGATGTACTTCATCAAGACCATATCGCAATAAAATAATTTGTTGTTCTCTAGAAGTCAAACATTGTAAAGCTTCACGAACAATATCTATTTTCATTTCAGATATTACGTCTTCTATTAATTGTTCTGCATCAGTACCAATTAAATCTTCTATTTTCATTTCATCTCCATCTTTATTCTGACCTATTGGTTGATCAAAACTTAATACATGACTATGTTTATTATATTTTTTTAATTCCCTCTTCATTTGATTTTCAATTGCAGTAGAAATATAGGAACTAAATCCTTCTATTGCTTTTTCATTATAATCAAACTTATTAATTGCATTTAACAAACCTTCATTACCAGCTGATTGTAATTCTTCGAAAGTCAAACCCTTCCCTAGATATTTTTTAGCAAAAAATCCAACTAATCCACCATTACAAATTATTAAAACTTCTAATGCCTCTTTATCAGCAAGTTCTCGCCATGCTCTTAAACATTTTTTTGTTTCATCCAATGATAATCTTCTAGTCATTACTTTCACCACCATTATTTTTTGATTTTGTTAGTCTTTTTTGATAACCTAGTTCTTCGGCTTTAGCCCCAATAGCTTTCGTTGTTCTTCCCAATGCTTCTGCTATTTCTGAATAAGTCATATTTTCATAATTTTCTCTTAAATATTTTAATTCTTTACCTTTCCAAAATTGAGGAAGCATAGAACTGTACCCCATATTCCTAAGCAAATTAGCTACTGCCCATTCACTTCTGTTTATAATTTTGGCAATTTCTAAATAATTCTTGCCAGATTTAAATAAGTTTTCTGCTTGTTTTATTTCTTCTTCATTCCACTTACGATACCAAAGAGGATTTTCTTTTAAATCTCTATCTCTTTTTTCTTTTAACCATTCAGGTTCAGTGCCAAGCATATTTTTTTCAACATATCTTGAATCCCATTCATTTTGATTATTCTCTAAAAAAACCATTAAATCATTCCATGTAATGACATAATATGCCGTATTATTAGTTAACTTTTTCTTTTTTAAATTTAATCCTAAATCAATCCATGTAGTTGTTATTCTATCACGAGTAACATTAAGTAAATCACACATGTCAGATACTGTAATAAGATCATAATTATTTCTAACCATAGGTCCAAGTCCCATTCTTACAGCTTTTACTTTTATAGAAAAAACAGTTCTTTTCATAGTTTTTGCTATAGTTTCAATAGACTTAGTTCCCCATAAATCCGATAATAAAGTTTCTTCCTCTTCTGTCCATTTTCTTCTATCTTGTATTAAAGTTATTCCTAATCTTCTAGCCTTTATATAAATAGCATTTTCTGTTTTATTCATAATTTTTGCTATTTCAGAATAATGATATTTATCTGATAATATTTTTAATGTTTCAATCTCTTCATCTGTCCACTCATTAGATGTAGGTATTTCTAAACCATGTTTTTCTGCTATCTTGCAAACTGCATACCATGTGCAATTAAACTTTTTTTTCATGCTATGAGGAGACTCTTTTCCCCAATTACTAATAATATAATGTATTTCCGCTTCTGTAAATTCTCGTTTGTTACCTTTAATAGCAATCACCTTTTTTATATATATTTTCTTTTGTATGATCTGAATCTAAGAAATATTGCCTAACTTATGACAAATGCTGGATTTAGAAAAGAAAAATTATAGAAAAGTCTATAATTTTTTATTTAATATATCTCTGGCAGCAATTAGACCTGTTGCTGCTGCAGTAACTATATTGCCAGCTTTACCAGCACCATCACCAACAAAATAAATATTGTAATTTTCCAATTTAAAATTATTATTTGTTGTAATTTCATTACTAAAAAATTTTATTTCTGGACCATATAGCAGTGTTTCATCATTATTTACACCAGGTATTATTTTATCAAGTTTTTCTAACCCTTCTAATATATTCGTAATTATTCTATGAGGTAAAACTAATGCAAGATCTCCAGCTACACAGTCACTAAGAGTTGGAGTTATAAACCCTTTTTTTATTCTATGCCACTCACTTCTTCGACCACTTTTTAAGTCTTTAAGAGTTTGAATAATAGGTTTTCCATCACCCAGAACATTAGCTATTTTTGCAATAGATTCGCCATAAAGTCTAGTATTTGTAACAGGTTGAGTCAAATTTACTTTACTAATGAAGGCAAAATTAGAATTATTTGATTTTTTATCTTTCAAAGCATGACCATTAACACAAATATAGCCATAATAATTTTCTTTAGCAACAAATCCCCCAGGATTTGTACAAAATGTTCTAATTTCATCACCATATGTATCAGTCTTAATAAATATAGTAGGGTCATATATAACATTTGTTATATCTTCCAAAATTTCTTTTCTAACTTCTACTCTTACCCCAATTTCGATACTTTGAGAAGTATAAGAAATATTATATTTATCGGCTAATTCTTGAACCCATTTAGCGCCACTTCTTCCTGGTGCAATTATAATATTATTTGTTTTTACACTAAACTCTTTCTTTAGATTTTTACATTTTATTTCATGCTCATCTAAAGAATTTGAAATAATATCAACAACTTCTGTATTTTCTTTTATTTCTACGCCACTTTTACTTAAAAAATCAGTAAATTCTTGAATATATATTGGCAATTTATCTGATCCTAAATGTTTTTGTCTTATTAATAAAAGCCTTGATCCAGCTAATGCCACTTTCTTTCTTATCTCTAAAGCTTCGTCAATATTTGAAGGGTAAATTTCACTATCCATTTTAAATTTATTAAATATTACCTCTGTGTCATCTATTATTTTATTAGCTTCTTCTTCAGTCATATACTTAAATAAATCTGATTTACCAATCTTAGGAATAAAATTTAACTTCCCATCAGAAAATGTTCCTGCTCCACCAAAGCCAGACATTATATTACATATTTTACAATTGGCACATGGAATATTGTTTTTATTCATTGGACAAAATCTATTTTTGGCCATAGGGCCTTTATCTAACAACAATACTTTTAATTTTGGATTATTTACTATTAACTCATAAGCAGAAAATAATCCAGCTGGTCCTGCACCAATAATTACTACATCATACATAAAATACACCTCTAAGAATTTGTTTTGATATTTTATCCTCTTATAGCTTTACATCTACATTATTTTTTTCATTTGCTTTAGCTTCAAACATTTCATATGACTTATGTCTAAATATTAAAGCTACTATGTTATTTGGGAAAACTTGAATTTTATTATTATATTCTCTAACTGTTGCGTTATAGTATTTTCTAGAATTAGCAATTTCATTTTCGACTTGCGTCAATTGATTACTTAATTCAATAAAATTTTCATTGGCTTTTATTTCAGGATAATTTTCAGAAAGAGCTATTAATTTATTTATTCCTTGAACAGCTTCCTGATTTTTTTGGATTTTTTCTTCATTAGACATATCATCATAGGAAGTATTTCTCAATTTTATGATACTTTCTAATGTATCACTTTCATATTTAGCATATGATTTTACTGTTTCTACTAGATTAGGTATTAAATCCCATCTTTTTTTTAAATAAACATCCATAGTTGAAAAAGCTTCTTTAACTCTATTAGCATATTTTATTATTATATTGTTTACAATTAAAACATATAAAACTATTAAAACTACAATTGCTAATATGATATATATTTTCATATTATCACTCTCCTAAAAATATTGTATCAAATTTTTAACAAAAGAAAAAGAGCGATTATTCATCAACAATTTTTACTTTCGCTCCAACATTATTAAGTTTTTCAACTATATTAGCATATCCTCTTAAGATATGATCAATTTGACTTATTTCTGTAGTTTTATCTGCAACTAAACCAGCAAGGACTAAAGATGCTCCCGCTCTTAAATCTGTAGCAATTACTTTTTTGCCTTGTAATTTCGTTTTTCCACATATTATTTCAGTATTTTCTTTTACTTTTATATCAGCACCCATATTATTTAAGTATTTTACGTGTCCCATTCTATTATCGTAAATAGTTTCTTCAAAAAAAGATATACCATCACATTGAGTAAGTAAAACACTCATAGGTTGTCCCATATCTGTTACAAATCCTGGAAAAACTTGTGATTTAATAGACACTGGTTTCATATTATCTGTTTTGCTAATAGTTAATTCAAAATCTTTTAGCTTATAATTAACATTCATTTCACTAAGTTTAGATAAAAGAGATTCCATATGTTCTTTAATAACACCATTTATTTTTAAATTATTTCCAACTAAAGCTCCAGCAATTATATATGTTGCTGCTTCAATTCGATCAGGAATAACTTCAATTATTCCTTTATGTAAAAATTCAACTCCTTCAATTTTTATTTTACTAGTACCAGCGCCAGTGATTTTAGCTCCCATATTATTTAAAAATGTTGCAACATTTACAATTTCTGGTTCTTTTGCTGCATTGTAAATAATTGTTGTTCCACTAGCTTTTACACTAGCTAGCATTATATTTATCGTTGCTCCGACTGAAGGGAAGTCTAAATATATTTTAGCACCTTCTAATTTTTTAGCATCTATTATATATTTGTTATCTTCAATGGTGATTTTTGCTCCAAGTTGTTCGAATCCTTTTAAATGGTAGTCAATTGGTCTTGCTCCAATATTACATCCACCAGGTAAACAAATTTCGACATGCTTACACTTTCCTAATAATGCCCCCATAAAATAATATGATGCTCTTAATTTTGACGTTAAATCTTCTCTAATTAAAACATTTTTTAAACTAGAGCTATTTATATTTAAAATATTATCAGTTTCTAATACTTGACAATTTAAATCTTTTAAAATATTTATTAATACATTTTTATCAGAAATATTTGGAACATTATAAATTGTAGTAAATTCATCAGATAAAATAGCTGCTGGTATTAATGCTACTGCACTATTTTTAGCTCCATCTATATTTATAGTACCACTAAGTGTTTGATTACCTTCAATTACGATTTTTTTCATGCATTCACTGTCCTTTGTTATAATTTATTTTAATATATATTTATTAAATAATCAAATATAATGCCATTATTATAAGTATTATTACTCCAATTAAGGAAGATATTTGACCCATTTTTTTATTTATATATTTTCCTAATAATATTCCTAAAAGTGTAAATAAAAAGCTTACTATCATGAATATAGTTGTTGCCAAAAATATATTCGATATTAATGCTCTCAGGCCAATTCCTGTAGTAAAAGCATCAAAACTAACACTTATAGCAAATAAAAAAATTCCTATAATATTTAATTTTATATTTTCATTTTCCTCACAGAATATATCATAAATCATTTTAAAAGATATTATGAGAAATATTATTCCTAAAACAAAATCATGTTCTAAAAAAATCTTATCTAAAACTACCAAACCAATTGACATTCCAAGAATAGGCATTATAAAGTGCATTATTCCAACTACAAAGGATAAAAATATTCCCTTTTTCATAGGAATATTTGCTGTTCCTAAACTTAAAGAAACAGAAAATGTATCCATACTAAGAGCGATTGCTATCAAAAGTATTGATAATATTTCAGGCATAAAAAATCCTCCTAAAAAATTATATTCATTAAGAGGATTTTTTATTTAATATTTCACTTACTAGAGTTGTATATTCTGCAATTGATGCATTTTCATCTACTAAACATAATGGAGGATATAATACGCACCACCAATTATCACCCAAACCTTCGCCAAGACTAATTACTAATGATTCATATAAACCTTCATTATAATTTATACCTTTATAAGTTTTTTGAGGAAAATAATTTTTTCCATAACTAACACTAAAATCATCTGTATATTTAGAGACAATATTTTCTATATTTTCTAAATTATTTTTTATTAATTTTCTTGATTCTTCAAGAGAATTTGCTTCTTCTAATAAAGGCATTATCTCTTTATTTAATTTATCTTTAATATTAAGTTTTAACATTTGATCTTTAGTTTCGTTGCTATTTGCTATTATTCTATATCTTATTGAAGATGTGGGAATAATTATATTATCCTTGTTTGTAGATAAGTATAAAATTGTTAACACAAATAAAAACACTATTATTTTTTTCATTTTATCACCTAAAATAATAATGTTTTATTAGTTAAGTTTTTATTCATTTATGATAAAAATAAATCTATCTAATCCATTCATATCTTTTTCGCAAAATATTTTTGCTTGTGGATAATTGTTTTTAGCAATGTTTATAATTTCTTTTTTTTGCTTACATCCTATTTCAAAAGCATATATTTTTGCACAATAATTACTTATAATTTTTTCATAAAATGCAAGTCCTTTATTATTTGCAAATAATGCTATTTGTGGTTCATATTTTGTAGATTGTCCAACTTTTTCTGATTTATCAATATATGGCGGATTTGATATTACTAAATCATATTTATATAATTTATCATCATTTAATACATCACGCTTTATAAAATTAATATTAACTTCATTATTTTTAGAATTTAACCTAGCTAATTCTAAAGCTTCTTCTGATATATCTATAGCATCAATTTCACAGTTAATTTCTTTTTTTAAAGAAATAGCTATACACCCACTACCTGTACATAAATCGACTATTTTAAGTTTATCAAGTTTATTTTTTTTCACCAAATCTAAAGTTTTATATACTAATTCTTCAGTTTCAAAACGTGGTATTAAAACTCTTTCATCAACATTAATTATATTGTCACAAAAATCTACATTTCCGATTAAGTATTGATATGGATAGTTATTATTAAAATATTCTTCTAGTTGTTTAGAAGAATATTTTTGATTCAATAATTCCCAATCTTTATACGAAATGTATTTTGGTTTATTCACTTTTTTCACCTTCAAGTTTTAATCTTTGATCTTCAGCTATTAGTGCCTCAATAATTGGATCAAGATAACCGTCCATTACTCTATCAAGTTCCATAATTGAAAATCCAATTCGATGGTCTGTAACTCTATTTTGTGAATAGTTATAAGTTCTAATTTTTTCAGATCTGTCTCCTGTTCCAATTTTATTACGTCTTTCTGAAGTTATCTCTGATTCTTGTTTACGCATTATATCATCGTTAATTTTCATTTTTAATATTTCTAATGCTTTAGCATGGTTTTTAACTTGACTTCTTTCATTTTGACATGTAACTACTATGCCAGTTGGTATATGTGTAAGTCTTACAGCAGAATTTGATGTATTTACTGATTGTCCACCTGCTCCACTTGAGTGGTAAACATCCATTTTAATATCACTTTCTTTAACTTCTATGTTTACATTTTCAACTTCTGGCATTACTACTACAGTTGCTGTTGATGTATGTACACGCCCTTGCGTCTCGGTAACTGGTACCCTTTGAACACGATGCGATCCACTTTCAAATTTTAATTTTGAGTAAACATTTTCACCTTTTATTAAAAATTCAACTTGACTAAATCCACCACTTGTACCAGGTGTTTCATTTATTATTTCAATTTTCCAACCTTGTTTTTCAGCATAGTAAGTGTACATACGATACAAATCTCCAGCAAAAATATTAGCTTCATCGCCACCTGCAGCTCCTCGAATTTCCATAATTACATTTTTACCATCATTTTCATCTTTTGGAATTAGTAATATTTCTAATTTTTTAGTTAATTCTTCTAGCTTAAGAGTATTTTCTTCAAGTTCAATTTGAGCCATTTCTTTAAGATCTGGATCACTTAATAAAGTTTTAGCATCATTAATCGCCTCTTTAGCTTTTTTATATTCCTTATAAACATTAACTGTTTCTTCTAAATCTTTTTGCTCTTTTGAATAAGATTTTAATTTTTCAAAATTATTTAATACTTCTTGACTTGCCAATATTTCAGTTAATTCATTATATTTTTTTAATATTGTTTCTAATCTATTTTCCATAATTATTCCTCCATACAAGAAAAAGAAAACAAATTATTCATTTGCTTCTTCTTCATCGATTATTACTAAGTCTTTTAAATCGTCATCAGGTTCATCGTCATCAGAATTTTCATCATAGAAGATATCTTCATTTTCTTCATCTTCAAGTTCTTCTTCTAATTCTTCTTCAAGTTCTTCTTCATCTTCTTCAAATTCATCATCTAGAACTATTTTTTGACTATGATTAATTCTTAAATCCCAATAACCGTCTTCTAACATAGTAAATCTTTTATCAGTTGTCATTATTTCAAAAAAATCTGCAATTTGATTTTCAAATACATCTTGTCCTAAGTTTAAAATTTCGCATATTCTTTTAAATAAATCATTAATTTTCATTTTTTTATTTTCTTCTTTTAAAATCATATATGCTATATCATCATAATTCATTGATTCTAATTCTGCTTGTGACATTTCTTCTAGTTTCATAAAAATATCCTCCTAAAAATATATAACATAATTTTTTTTTATATTATATGTCTCAACTTCCGTAATTGTAACATATAATTATTATTTGTCAATACACTAAGATATATTTTACATTCTTTCAGGAACATTTATACCTAAAATATTTAATAATTTTACATTATTTTGATAAACTATATCTGTAATAGCTAGCCAAGAGGAGCGTATTTTTTCATTATCCTCAGTTAATATTCTTACTTGTGAATAAAAATTGTTATAAGAATTAGTTATTTTATATAGTAAATCAGTAATTTCATTTAAAGATTTAGTATTAAATGATTTTATTAAGACTTTGTTAATGTTTAATAAATTTAAAACTATTTCTTTAGTATTATCATCTATCATTTCTACATTATTATATTTAATATTTTCTTTTTTAGCATTAGCTAATAATGATTTCATTCTAATTGTTGAATACAAAAGATATGGACCAGTTTTACCATTTAAATCGCTAAATTTAACTGGGTCAAAAACATAATCTGTTGTTCTAAATGGTATTAAATCGGCATATTTAATTGCTGAAATAGCTACACATTGGGCAACTTCGTCTCTATCTTCAATTATATTTGGAAGTAATTTTTTTTCACTTTCAATTTTCACCAAATCAATCAAATTATTTAATGACATTACTCCCCCATCACGTGTTTTAAATGGTTTACCATCGCTGCCATTCATTGTTCCAAAACCAGCAAATACTAATTCTACATCCGTAGCAATTTTAGTTAATTTGGCTGCTCTAAATACTGTTTCGAAATGAAGTGCTTGACGATTATCAGCTACATACCATATTTCATCTGGATTATAATTTTTTACTCTTTGAAATATTGCCGCTAAATCCGTAGTTTGATAAGATGCTCCACCATTACTTTTTATTAACATAAATGGTGGATATTCAATTTCATCATCTTCTTTTTTTACATCTATAACTACAGCACCCTCACTTTTTTTCGTAATGTTTAAAGTATTAATATACTCAAGCATTTCTGGAATTGATTTGTAACAATCACTTTCACCTTCCCAAAGGTCAAATGTAGTGTTTAATTTTGTATATATTTTTTTAATATCTTCACTAGAAACTTTTATTATTTGTTTCCATAATTCATTATAACCTTTATGTCCTTCTTGCAATTTTTTAGTTACAATTCTTGCTTCTTCTAAATAATTTTCATCTTCTTTAGCTTTTATAGAAGCAGTTGGATATATTTCCATTAAATCTTCATTAGTTACCGGTGATTTTTCAGGATAATGGCCAATATAATTATCATCAAAATAACATAAATCTGGTTGTCTTTTGCTAATCTCTAAAATTACAAGCCCTAGTGGTCTACCCCAATCTCCAAGATGAACATCACTAATGGTTTTATTTCCTAAGGCTTCTGCCAATCTTTTTAATGCTTCACCAATATTTGCGCTTCTTAAATGTCCAACATGTAATGTTTTAGCTACATTTGCCCCACCATAATCTAAAAATATTGTTTTTTTATTATCATATTCATAATTGATATTTATATTATCTTTTACTTCATTTAAATAATTAACTAATGCTTCATCACTAAAACTCAAATTAATAAAACCTGGTCCTTGTACGTTGACATTAACTAAATCTTTATTTTCTTTTAGTTTTTCAATTATATCAAGAGCAATTTCACGAGGATTTTTATGCATCTGTTTGGCAATACTCATAACCCCATTATACTGATAATCACCAAATTCTTTTCTTGATGATGGTATTAATAAAACTTCATCTACATTATATCCAAGTTCATTAATAGATTTTTTTATTAATTGTTCTTGCTTACTTAAAAAATTCATTATTAATTATCTCCTTTCGTTAATTCAATAGAATTTAGGCAATCATCTGATTCTAATTTATATGTAATTTTTGTTTTATCCGGGTAAACAAAGTATTCACATTTTTCTACAATAATATCTAAAAGTGTATTAGTCTCTTTTAGTAAGTAGGTTGCTTCTTTTTTAATTGTATTCAATTTAAATCTAAATTCATCATTTTCTCTTGTAAATATACATCCTTCTTCTAATAGTTCATAAATATTTGTTGTATTATCTAATTCAAATTTTATATATTTTTCATTAATTTCTGCTTCAATATTTTCCATATTATAAATAATACTATCATCTTTTAATAATTTCATATTTATCAAGGACATATAATCACCTCTTTTTCAATGTAGATTATAACATAGGAATATAAATATTGCACTTATATTTTTTATAATTTAAAACATATTAAATATAGGTGGATTATCATGAAAAAATTAAAAAAATTATTTAAAATAAATATTTTTCTATTTATATCGTTTTTTATCTGTTTGGTTGGACTTTATGTTTATGCTTATTTAAGTCCGCCACTAGAAATATCATCCATTGGAAAAATTTACCTTTATGATAACAAAAATACTCTAATAGAAACTGGTTCTTCTGGAACTGAATGGGTTTCTTTAGATCAAATTTCAGATAAATTTAAAAATGCTGTAATAAGTGTTGAAGATAAAAACTTTTACAAACATCAAGGATTTGATTATTTAAGAATCATAAAAGCAATGATGTTAAATATCAAGAAAAAAGCAATAGTTCAAGGGGCATCTACAATATCCCAACAATATATTAAAAATATGTATCTAGATTTTGATAAAACATGGTCAAGAAAGATAGAAGAAGCTTTTTTAACTTTAGAATTAGAAGTTCATTATGACAAAGATTATATTTTAGAAGGCTATTTAAATACCATAAACTATGGTCAAGGAAATTATGGAATAAAACAAGCTAGTAAGTATTATTTTAATAAAGAACCTATTGATTTAACTTTGGAAGAAGCAATTATGCTAGCAGGAATACCTAAAAACCCAAGTAATTTTAACCCTGTTACTAGTTATGAAAACTGTATTAAAAGAGCTAAAGTAGTTGCAAAAACTATGTTAGACAATAAATATATAGATAAAAATACTTATGATAAATTATTCATAAATCCAATTGAAATATATGGAAAAAGAAATGAAAATAACTCAAACATGATAATGTATTATGAAGATGCTGTTTATAATGAATTAAAAAATATTAAAAGTATTCCCACTTCTCTAATAAAAAGTGGAGGATTAAAAATTTATACAACTTTAGATAGTGAAACACAAAACACTTTAGAAAGTAATATCAAAAACACTATTACTGATGAAGAAATTCAAGCATCTAGTGTAATAGTTAATCCTGAAAATGGTGCTGTTATTTCTCTTGTAGGTGGTGTTGATTATGCTAAAAGCCAGTATAATAGAGCTTTGTCTTCAAAAAGACAAGTAGGATCAACAATGAAACCTTTTCTTTATTATGCTGCTTTAGAAAATGGATTTACATCTGCCTCTACTTTTTTAAGTGAAGAAACAACATTTAACTTTGAAAATAGTTCTAAATATTCACCATCTAACTACAATAATACTTATGCTCACAAAGATATTTCAATGGCAGCAGCCATTGCTTATTCTGACAATATTTACGCTGTTAAAACTCATTTATTTCTAGGAGAAGATACTTTAGTAAATACAGCTTATACATGTGGAATCACTTCTAAATTAAATCAAAATCCTTCTTTAGCACTGGGAACCTCAGAATTAAATATGATGGATTTTGCTACTGGTTATACAACACTTGCAAGTAATGGCTATAAAAAAGATTTATATTTTATCGAAAAGATTGAAGATTTAAATGGGAATATTTTGTATGAACATAAAGATAAATCTAAATTAGTTTTAAATCAAAATAATTTATATATTTTAAATGAACTTTTGACTAATACAACAAATGCAAGTTTTAAAGATTACACAGTTCCAACAGGATTATCAATAGCTAGTAAATTAAGTCATAAATATGCCTTAAAAACTGGTACAACAAAAACTGATTATTGGACTGTTGGATATAACAAAAAAGCTTTAATGTTAGTATGGATGGGATATGATGATGCCCGTGAAACTAATTCCAATATAAGTTCTGAGGCAAAAAATATTTGGGTAAATACTATTGAAAGTTATGAAAAAAATATAACAGATGAATGGTATGAACAACCTAAAAATGTTATTGCCACTATAAGAGATCCAATTACTGGTGGAGAAGTTGTAAACAACTCCAAAAATACTTTATATTATTTTGTAAAAGGTAGTGAAAATAATAAAGAAACACATGTTGTTAAACAAATAGAATAAAAAGACCAAATTAGGTCTTTATTTATTTGCTTTCAATTCGAATAATATATCTCTAAGTTCCATTGCTCTTTCAAAATCAAGATTTTTTGCTGCTTCTTTCATTTCATTCTCTATGTTTTTAATAAGATTTTCTGATTCTTTCTTATTCATTTTTTTCTTTTGACTAACTTCTTTTACATCGTTACTTATTACTTCTTTTATTTCTTTTTTTATTGTTTGAGGAATTATATTATGCTTTTCATTAAAACTTTCTTGGATTAAACGACGACGCTTAGTTTCATTAATAGCATTTTGCATTGCTTCTGATATTGTATCTGCATACATAATTACATGTCCACTTTTATTTCTAGCACATCTTCCAATAGTTTGAATTAAACTTCTTTCACTTCTTAAAAAGCCTTGTTTATTTGCATCTAAAATACATATTAAACTTACTTCTGGTATATCTATTCCTTCTCTTAAAAGATTGATACCAACTACACAATCATATATACCCATTCTTAAATCATGGATTATCTTTAATCTTTCTAGAGTTTTAATTTCACTGTGTAAATAAGCAACTTTTATATTTACTTCTTTTAAATAATTAGTTAACTCTTCTGACATTCTTATTGTTAAAGTTGTAATTAAAACCCTTTCATTTTTTTCTTTTCTTA
The DNA here is from genome assembly GCA_016297695.1 of Bacilli bacterium. Classification (GTDB taxonomy): domain Bacteria; phylum Bacillota_I; class Bacilli_A; order RF39; family UBA660; genus RUG14121. The sequence continues at coordinate 32,251 of JAEDGC010000004.1, read as the reverse complement.
ATCTAATTTGTTCAATAATATCGTCTATTTGACCTATAGTGGGTTTTATTTCAATAGTTGGATCAAGAAGTCCAGTAGGTCTTATTACTTGCTCAATTACGTTGTTATTTACTTTTTCAAGTTCATAATCACCTGGTGTAGCTGAAACATATATAACCTGATTAATTTTGCTTTCAAATTCTTCAAATTTTAAAGGTCGATTATCTAAAGCTGATGGTAATCTAAATCCATAATCTACTAAAGTTTGTTTTCTTGCTCTGTCACCATTGTACATTCCTCTTATTTGTGGAACAGTAACATGTGATTCATCAATAATTAATAAGAAATCTTTATCAAAAAAATCTATTAAACAATTAGGTGTAGAACCTGAATCTCTCAAAGCTAAATGGGATGAATAATTTTCTACTCCACTACAAAAACCTGTTTCTTTAAGCATTTCCATATCATAATTAGTACGTTCTTTTATTCTTTGAGCTTCTAGTAGTTTATTATTATCTTCAAAGTATTTTATTCTTTCTTCAAGTTCAGATTTTATTCTTTTTAATGCTTCTTGCATCTTTTTATCACTTGTAACAAAATGACTTGCTGGAAATATCGATATGGTTTTCTTTTCTTTTATCAATGCTCCAGTTACTGGATCAAAGATTGATATTCTATCTATTTCATCATCAAATAAATCAACTCTTATTGCTTGACTTTTTTCGCCAGCAGGTACTATATCAATAATATCTCCATGAACTCTAAATGTACCACGATGAAAATAAATATCATTTCTTTCATATGCCATATCAACAAGTTTATTAATTATATCATTTCTTTTAATTTTCATTCCTTTTTCTAAAGTAAGCATTTTATTAACATATTCTTCTTTTTCACCAATATTATAAATACAAGATACAGATGCTACAACTATCGTATCACGATTATTAATTAAGGCAGATGTTGCTGCATGCCTTAATTCGTCTATTTCATCATTAATAGAGGAATCTTTTTCTATATAAGTATCACTTGAGGGAACATATGCTTCTGGTTGATAATAATCATAATAAGATACAAAGTATTCGACATGATTATTAGGAAATAACTCTTTTAATTCAGAATAAAGTTGCCCAGCTAGTGTTTTATTATGAGCTAAAACAAGAGTTGGTCTATTAACTTGCTCAATTACATTTGCAATTGTAAAAGTCTTTCCTGTTCCAGTTGCTCCCAGTAAAACCTGGTCTTTTTTACCAGATTTAATTCCTTCAACTAACTTTTCAATAGCCTGTGGTTGGTCTCCACTTGGTTTATATTTTGACTCTAATTTGAACATATTGACCTCCTTATTATGACTCATATCAACCAGAAAATTTGTGTCCAAACATTAATAAAATAGGTCTAATTTCTGGTGGATACATGTCGGCCACAAATTTATTAAATAACACTAAATAAAACTGAATAAAACCAGATGTTTTTCAATAACCTATTTTAACACTTATTTTACAATAAAACAAGGAAGTCATCATAACTTCCTTGCTAATATTATTTGTTATTTTAGTAAAATAAACAACTAAAATCTGGCTTATCTGTATTTCTTTTAATTAATTGAGGATTTCTATCTAAGTCATTTATTATTTCATTTCCAAATGTCGCCATAAATCTTGCAGTATTTAATATTCTATTTTCTACTAAAATATTATACATATTTATTACACTTTTAGAATCAACCCTTTGTAATTCTTTAATTTTTAGAAGTTCAATATATTTTTTCTTAGGCATAATCAGATTTTTTGTATAATCAATAACATAATCTTTATGTTCAACAAAACTATGTAAATGACTATCACCATCATCATATTTAATTAAACCTGTAACAAAAAAAGAATTTTCTATATTAGCTGATATAATCATATTTGTATAAAAACACGAACAATATCTTAAATTATGTTTTAAGTCAAAAATCATTTCTTTCTTAACATAAGTATCTTCATTTCTTAATATTTTCTTTAAATGATTTTCTAAGTAATCAAACCAAAACTCTACATCACTATTTTTAAATATGTATCCTTTACCAAACATCTTCTTATGTAAATTAAAATAATTAACTTCATAAAAATACATATCAATTATCTTTTTTAAAAAGTTATAGAATATATAATACGGCTTTCTATCATATAATGAACTCATTTCAATAGTAAAAATTTCATTAGAGCATTCCATCTTATTTTGCTCTTTTTCATCGAATAATAATCTATATGTTTCTTTGTTTATACCATGCATTGTATATTTTGATTTTTGCATACAATCCCCCTTAAATTGATTGCTATTTTAGCATACATTTTCAATAAAGTAAAATATATACATTATTCAGATAGTTCATTATTTTGAACAGGTTCTTCTTAGGCGGACACGAATGACCACGAATACCGGCCACAAATTTATTTTCTAACTTCTGGTTTTATCTAGTGTTATTTAGGTATTTTACTATGATTAAATAACACTAAAAGGCACTAAATAAAGGGGTTTTTGGGGTGTTGCTATAATAAGATACAAAGTATTCGACATGATTATTAGGAAATAACTCTTTTAATTCAGAATAAAGTTGCCCAGCTAGTGTTTTATTATGAGCTAAAACAAGAGTTGGTCTATTAACTTGCTCAATTACATTTGCAATTGTAAAAGTCTTTCCTGTTCCAGTTGCTCCCAGTAAAACCTGGTCTTTTTTACCAGATTTAATTCCTTCAACTAACTTTTCAATAGCCTGTGGTTGGTCTCCACTTGGTTTATATTTTGACTCTAATTTGAACATATTGACCTCCTTATTATGACTCATATCAACCAGAAATTTTGTGTCTATAATCAATAAATTCGTGTCCAAACATTAATAAAATAGGTCTAATTTTTGTGGATACGCATAGGAAACTAATCTAGGCCACAAATTTATTAAATAATCAAAGACGTTTTTCATTAACATATTTTATCACTTATTTATTAACAAAACAAGGAGACATAGAACTGTCCCCTTTACTATTTTTATTTATAAAACAAAATAATTATTTCATTGTTAATTTGTTTCACAGCTTTCTATAAATTTTTTAAAAATTTCATCCATACAATTTTCACCTTGCATCAATTCAGGATGCCATTTTACCCCGATTGCAAACTTTTTATTTGGAACTTCTATTGCTTCTACTGTATTATCTATTGGACATATACCTACAATATCGCAGTTTTTAACAAATTCTGGTGATGTTACCTTACGATGAATACTATTTACAGTTATTTTTTCATTCCCAATAATTTCAAATAATTTAGAATCTTGTTTTAAAATAACTTCATGAACATGTTTCACACCAGACTTACTATGTATATCTGATTTTTCTTCAAAAAGTGTCCCACCTAATGCTCTTACCATATTGTTAAATCCACAACATATACATAATAGTGGTAGATCTTTTTCTAAACAAATTTTTATAATTTCTTGTTCATATGAATTACTTGAAAATCCACCTTGCAATACTATTCCATCTATTCTAGATATAATTTCTTTTAAATCATTTATTTCGTACTGATCTAAATCATACTCATTATCTCCAGCTTTTTTGTATTTTAAATCTTGTGGAATAATTCCAATAGCTAAAGCGTTATTTTTATTTACACATTCTTTTATTTCATTGTTAATTTCTATATAACTCCACATATCATCTGTATTATCAGGTTTTCCTACTATTCCTATTAAGGCTTTTCGCATATTTTTTTACCTTCTCTCTTATATTAATTATTATAACATATTTTATCGTTATTATTTGATTTTTAAGTTAAATTATATTAAGAATGATAAATACATACTTCTTTGATGGACACGATTGGATGGCTACAAATTTATTTATATTCTTAAAATCTTATTTATTATCTTATCTTACAATAGCCACCATTATCTGGTCCAATTCTTTCGATAATCTTATTATCAACTAATTTTTTTAATTATATTTAACACTATCTAATGTAATATTTAGTTTATTTGCTAATTCATTTCTTGTAATTTTAGGATTTTCTTTTATTAATTCTATAATTTTTAATTGATTATTATTTTCTGGGTAGTTTTCTGGGTAGTCTTTTCTAATGAAGAATGAATTGATTTAACCTTAGATTTGATTCTTAAATTTCTTTTTTAGCATTATTATCAATAACAATCAAATTAAGTTTATTTTCTATTTCATTTATAATCTTTTTATTATTATCTGTAATGCAAAATATCGGTTTTATTATATCTATGTTCTTCATTTTTATTTTCCCCATTCTATAACATTATAATGTATTTAATTAAATAAAATTAGGACACAAATAGGATGATTGTCGACCACAAATTTATTTTCTAACTTCTAATTTTATCTAGTATTATTTAGGTATTTGATTAGAATTAAATAAAATATACATTTTTCAATAATTTATTTTAACATTTATTTCACAACAAAACAAGGAAGCCATTATAACTTCCTTAATAACATTATTTTATTAAATTATTCTTTATTAATCATCTTTTCCCATATTAAATAAATTATCTTCTCTACAACATTTTAAAATACGTTGCATTCTTTCATCTTGTTTAGCATATATATCATTTTCAAAAACTACACCTTTATCTCTAAAAGGTTTATACATTTTTTGGATGCTTCCATAATTATATTCCCATGTGAATTCACCACGATATATACTTCTTTCGTTATTATATATACCATAGCCATCTTCATCAACAGCAGTATATAACATTGATGTTTCGTTATTTGATTTTCTTATTACATCAAAATGACCTGCAAGACTTCTATAATAATCTATAATATTTAATCCTTTTGTTGATTTATTATTAATTCTACAATAATATAATAATTCATCAATAGATTCAAAATAATTATCGTCAACAAAGTATAATCTCATTTCAGGATTAGGAATTTCTGTTAAAGGATTTATATTAACAGGTTTACCATCTATCATTCTTACTATTGATGAACTAGCTTTTTTCATAAATTCTTCATCTTGTATGGCTTTTGCCAATGCTTTTGCTACTGGAGAAATACCACTTTCTCTAAATTGTTTAAAATCTTCTAACATTTTTTTTCTTTTTTCATCTATTTTATCATCAGTTACTTTTGCCATTTTAATAACCTCCTTGTGTAATTATTCTAACATTTATTTTACAATAAAACAAGGAAGCATAAGTGGCTCCCTATTATTACAAAATTAATTAGTATTTATTATTATTTTTGATAAATTCTTCCAAATTAAAATATGATTTATTTATTTCTTTTATTAATGGATAATCATTATAATTTCCTTCTTCTATTAAATCTAGAGAATTTTCTACATTAATAACATTTTGAAATTTATTAAATGTATATTTTCCATATTTATATTCCATTTCTTCTAAATCTTTTATAGCAACATTTACCTTTAATTTATTGTAACTTGCATTTTCAATTAAAAACATATTTTGAAACTATCGATTAATTGTTACTTAAGTTTCTTAACATTAGATTCTAACACTTTTTTTTCAAACATTATTTTTAATGATTTTGCTTTTTCTATATTAAATCTTTTAATTTTAAATACACCTATATTTGTAATAGCCCACGATAAATCATTAGATTGATTTAAGTTGATAAAATCAATTATATTATAAATTTTTATTCCTGTATCTAAAATTTTAACTATGTTGACGATACTATTATATCCTAAATTTTTTTCTATTAAAACAGAATTTAAAATATCTAAAAATTCATTGTCACACATCAAATATTTTATAATTATTTCACTATCATAATTATATTTTTCTAATAAATAATCGTTTTCAGACGGATATTCTTCAATTAATTTTCTTACCACTTCTTCTCTGCTAATTTTTCTTTGAACAATACATGATTCTATAATTTTTAATACCTTTTTATAATCGTCATCATTCGTTAATTCTATACTTTCCAATAATATAAAATTTATTTTTTCAAAAAATATCAAATTGTTTTTTATTCTATCTATAAATTCTTTATCTTTTAAACATAATAATAATAAATTAATGAAATGGATATTATTTATTAATTCTTTTGTATTATTTATTATACAGTCGTCTGTATATAAATAAAATTTCCACATTATTACATAATCTTTCGTCCTTGAATCAACGCTATTTAAGTACTTTATTATATCATTCTTCATTAATCCCTCCACCATATTTTATTTTTTTAATAATTTTTTACTAAATTCATAAGTTATATTAGTTTTATCATCTATATTAATGTCAAACAAATCAAAAATTTTTATACAACTTTCATTTTTAGGAAGAAAGTTTAAATAAATACTTTCAAATAAATCTAATAATGCTTTTTTATTAATTTTCTTTAATGATTCCTCACTATAAATTACTTTTTTATATGAATCAGGATCTATTAAAATAATTTTATCTTTTGTCAAAATTGTATTTTTATATTTAACATCATCAACTCGAATCAAATATTTTGAAAGTTCATCAAATAGTTTTTCAATATCATTCATATTATCAAGTATATAGTCAATATCTTGATTTAAAATATTAATAAGATTTCTTTCGTAATATTTAGAAATATATCCTCCTACTTCTTCTAAATTTTCATCATCATATAGTAGTTCATAAATTTCAGTCATATTTTTACTTTTTATATAATTAAGTATATCAAATGTGTCTTTATCTAATCTATATTTATCACTTGTATAAGCATAATATTTTTTGAAAATGTTTTCACCAATTTTGTATATATTAGCCGTATTTCCATAGTCAAAACATTTTAATTCATTAAAATTATAATATCTGATTTTACCTTTATGGCTATAAAATTTTAACATATTAAACTCACCTTTTATTAAATATTATTTTTTAGCAATTAATTTTCTTCCAAGATTTATCCCTTCATCAATGCAATTAATGTTCATTGGAACTCTTCCTCTTAAGTTAATAATTAATTTAGTTTGATCTTCATTAATTGTTGTTCTAGAAAACTCACTTCTTATTATTTCTATATATTTTTCATATGTACAATTTATTTTCTTTCTAGCTGCTATTAAATATAAATTATTAAGGGTATTATCTATTGTCGGAGTTTCATTTTCCCAACCTTTAGGTAACATAAAGTCTCCTCCACCTAGTTTACAATTTATTATCCCTTGTTGTTTTTCAAAGTCATACAAACTTACTAGCTTTGCAATCATACATGTTGTTACTACTTGTTCTTGTTCAAATGTAAAACTCTCAAATCGATACCATGGTTCGGGAATATACATTCCCCAATTATTATAACTTGCTACACACCTAGCTTGGTTTATATAAGGTGTAACATATAATTCTTGATTATTTATATAATAATAATCAATTGGTGCAATTACATTATTATCTTTTTGTTTTAACACCATTAAATTGTGCATTTCTTCATAGATATCGCCAAATTTTACTGCTGGTTGTTTAACTAACAAAGTTACTTTATTATTATTGTTATCACTTAAAACATAAACAAGTTCTGTTTTTCCATAATTAATAAAAGTTAACTTTAAATCTTCGATATTTTTTTCATATTTGTTTGCATAATATTTCAAAAATTTATCTAAAAACATTGTAATTTTTTTATATTCTTTATATTTATTTTGATTTTCTTTTATTTCAATATACATTTCATTAAAAATTTCAATTCCCATTTTTTTCATTAATAATTGATAAACAGAATCATTTTCTAAATCTACCCATTTTGAGTCTTTCATTGGATTGATTTTTTTTAATACACTTTTTCTTAATATTTCTTCTATCTTTTGTTCAAGTTCTATGTTTTTCATTATAAAACCCCCAGTAAATTTTGTATCTATTTTTTATTTGATAAATTAATTTCTTAGGATCACCACTTATTAAATCAAATAAATATTCATCAACGTAAAATCTATTACTTTTTCTAAAATTTCTTCTTCAGTCAAATCCACACCAAATTTTATAAATTTTTCAATAACTTCTTCATATATATAATCCTCATCTTAAATTAATATAATTTTCAAATATATTAACATTAAAGCAGTAAAAAAACAAGGAACTTATTCCTTGTCATTTCTTAAAGCTAAAACTTTTACTATATCCATTGAATAATCATTTTCATATTCATTTTCAAATGAAGTTTTTAAGGCTTCTAAATAATTATCATTTTCTATTTCGCTTGACAATTTATCATATTTTGATATACTGTCTGATTCAATAGAAATATGATTATTTTTATAGAATTTTTTATTGCAATTATATTCTAATAATTTTAACAATTTATATAATAAAACTGGATAAACTTTATCACTTTTTTTAGATAAAGCACTATAAACATTAGAAGATTTTAAATATTTTAATGAATTTAAATAATCTCCAACTTCTAATGATTGATATAACCTATCTAGCATACTTCCATTATAATCAAAAGAAGCAAATATTTTTTTATTAATAAATGGTTCATTATTTAATTGTTTAATTGTTCTTATTAAATTTAAAGTTAAACTGTCCAAATAACAATCAAAGTTGCCCTCTATTTCTAAAGATATTTTACTTTCAAGTAAAAACTCTAAATCACCTAAATCATTATTATATACAATTCTATTTTCATTTAATAAGTCTAATAATTGATTATTTATACTATCAATTTCTTTCTTCATTTTATCGTTTATATCAACAAGTTGTTTTATATCTTTTGTAATAATTAAATAAAACTGAGCAGCTTCATTTGGATTTCTTTGAAATATTTGAAGTATTATTTCATAAGCTTTTTCATAATTATTTAATCTAATACATTTAAAATAGTTTTCCCATACATTATCTGTTAATTCCGGTAACCTATCTGTACTATTACATGGACTAATATCTCTTATATATAAATATCTTTCTACTATTCTTTTTATATTAGATATTTTTTTGTCATTTCTATATTCACTACTTTTTATAATTTCAAGTATTTCTTCGTAATCTCCTTGATTAGCTAAATATAAAATTTCATTCATTAACTTTTTCATAAAAACCTTCTTTTTATATATTTTTGCTTTCAATTATTTCATAAGTAATACCATCATATAAATTATTAAATTCAATATTATATACTTTTGAACCAGCTACCAAATTTCCATTATCAATTAAATAGTAGAAATAATTTTCATCTTCCTTATACATAATGCTTGCTAATTCTTTTATTTCATTATCTAATATAACTTCTTTTATATATAATTTTTTGTCAATTTTCATAATTAATTTATAATTTCTTAATGTATTTGTATCATTTACGATACTAATTTCATCAAGAGAATCAATATCACTTATGAATCTTTTAACATTTAAATATAAATAATTCATATTAGAGTAACTGTTTGCAATATGAGCCATATTGCTTTTATCAAAAGATCTCCATAAAGGTATACTAATACCTACTAAAAGAATAACTACTACAATTTCACATATATAGTGAATAATTAATTTATTTATTGTTTTCACGATTAACCAACCCCCATTGGTATTAACATAATAACACTTTTTTTGAAAAATGTCAAATTTGTGTATATCCTATCAAAAAAATAGTCATTTTATTGACTATTTTTCTTTTTTTAATCTAGGAAGTTCAATTCCAATTGGTAGATTATTTTCCTTTTTAATTGGTTCTTTTTGTTCAAATAATTTTTTTGTACTATTATCTTCTGTAAATATATTTATTGGTTCTTCTTCATCAAAAATATTAGTTGATTTAATACTTTCTTGATTTTCAAATTTTTCTTCTACTTCTGCTGGAACAAATAATATTTCTTCTGTTTCTTGGATATCATCTTTTGTATCCACACCTATAACTGGAATAAATTCTGGTTTTTCTTCTATTTCGTCTATATTGCTGTTTTCTTCTATTATATCATTTACTTCTTCACTAGTTTTTTTACTTTTAATTTTTTCCTCTAATTTTTTAGCTTTATTAATTTCTTTTTGCGCTAATTTATTTTTTATTTCATCTTTTCTAAATGTTTCTAATTTAATTTGTTCATCTTTATTATCAGGTTTTTCTGTATCTTCTATTTTTTTCTTCGCTTGATTTAATTTTAATATTTTAAATATATCATTTACTATAATTAATAATGCAGGAAATAATACAATAAGTAACCATCCACCTTTTGTAGATAGGAAAAATTGTAATCTTCCTAATTGTGGAATTTTTATTATGACTTTTCCAAGTAAATTTGCTTCTTTAGCAGTATCTGTATCTGCTGTTGTGTTGTTATCTCCTTTTGTAACAAATTCTAATCCATCTTTGCCATTTTGAATATCAACTACTCTATGAGTTACTGTCATTCCGTTAGAAATGGTACTTGTTGAAATAAAAGTGATGACATCTCCAACTTTGATACTTGCTGGTTCATCAATTCGACCATTTAAAATAACATCATATACTTTTATATTTGGTTCCATACTTGGACTTACAATTGTGTATAGTGAAAACTTTGGTTCAAATTTATCACCATTTTTAGCATAAATATTTGCTGAAACCATATAATAAGCTAAAAATCCAATTACCAAAACTAATATAGCAAATATTGTCCATGAGATAATCATTGCGATAGACTTAAATATTTGCCTAGATTGCTGAAAAAAATTACTAGTTCCCATCTACAACACCCTATTCTATTTATTATTATAAGTTATTTTTTATAAAAATACAATAAAAAAACTGTATTATTAAATACAGCTAGTCTTGTATTGAAACAATAATTCTACCTTTAAATATTTTACCCTGATCAATATTTTGGTCATTATCACTATATAAATACTTATATTTAACATAGAAAATATTTGAACTGTTAGCACTTATATTTATATTTTTAGCAATTATTGTATCTTCACTAGGTAATGTTCCACTATTAATCGTTTTGTTATTATTAATAATTTCATATTTTAAATCATCTTTATAGGTAAAATCATTTGTAATTTCAACCCATTTTAAACTTACAAAAGCATTATAATTACTCTTATTAGTAATTCGTATTGCTTGGCTACCATCAGATTCCCAACCTGGAATTATATTGGATATACTGTATGTTCCATCTCCATTTAATGGTTCTACTTCAATATTAATAACTTTTTGATCTACTATATATTCTTTTACATCTAGAAAAATATAATAGGTCTTAGAATTTCCTTCTTCATCATAAACTATAATTTCTAATTTATTAGCCCCTAAAACAAGTTCAGTTTTAACATTTAATTCTAAAGTGTTATAATCACCAACTAATTCTGTTTTTCGACTTATCTCACTGTTGTTTAAAACTAATTTAAAATTATTTATAGGATCTATCAATTTAAAATTAATTATAATTTTATCTTCATTATTATAAATTTCATTTGTTATATATGAAGTGATATTTGGTTCAAAATTATTTGTAAAAATATGATTAGCAACATTTAAATCTTTTAATCTTAAATCTCTTGATGGATTACCTTCAGGCTGATTATTTTCAGGATCTTCTTCAGGCCCTACAACAACATAAATAATATATTCTTCTTCTTTTTGGAGTTCATTATTTTTGATTTTTATTATTATCTCATTTAAACCTTCTTTTAAATTATCATTTCCTGAAATACTTATTTCACAATTTTTACATATTTCATACTCAAAATCGATACTTTTAGTACCAGAAGGCATAGTAACAACATAACTTTTTATGCTTTCATCAAAAGTAAATAATTCACTTTTTTCTTTAATGGATAGACTTTTAATTAAAGTATTATCGATTTCTTGTTGTGTACTATAAATTTTAAAATAAGAAAAAGTAGTACCAAACATTATTAAAAACATAACTAAAAAGAAAATAAATACTACTAAATATCTTTTTTTCTTTTTATCTTCTTGGATTTCATTTTCAAGCATTGCATATTGTTCTTCTAAATCTTTTTGCAATTCATCATTTTTTATATCCATATGCAAAACTCCTTACTATTGAAAATATTATAGCATAAAAATATTTTTCAAACAATAAAAAAAAAGCTTATATAAGCTTTTTTTATTGTTTAGTACCAGCGTCAATTCCGTTAGCTGTTATACCAACTGTTGTTCTAAATACTTTTCCTTGATCAGCATTTTGATCTTCATCAGAATAAGTATATCCAACTGTCATAGTGAATTTTTCAGTTGTATGTGCTGGAATAAATACTCTAACAACTTTTACAACATTTGAACCATAAGTGATTTCTCCAACTTCAGATACTGATCCATCAACTGGTAATTTTCCTGATGCTGAAAAATCTGATTTAGTAGCTGTTGATACACCAAGATCAGAAGCTCCAACCATTTGAACTGTAGATGATGTTGTATAATTATCGTTAGTTGATGCAGTATATACTGCAGCAATTGAATAAGTTAAATCATTTGTTCTAGTAAAGTTATTTACAGTTTTTGTGAAATTGATATCAAAAGTCATATCATAATCACTTGTATTTTCAACAGTAAATACTTTATCAGCTGACCATCCTGGTTCAATACTATCAGCAGTAATTTCTTGAGTACCTGTAAAAGTGATACCTAATTCTGCAGATTTAATAACTGTTTCAGTTTTGTTAACTTCAGTTACTTTTGCACTAAAATATGCAAATGTAGCACCAACAACTGCAACTAAAAGAGTTGCTACTGCAATAACAGTTAATAATACAGTATTTTTCTTATCCATTTTCTATCCTCCTCTATGTTTTAATATTATCAAAATTAAAATTATAAATCAATCTTTTTTTATTATTTTTACACTTATTTATTTTAAAAAAAGTATATCAATATTTAATATACTTTTTTATTTACATATTTATAACTTTGTCCTAATTCACAAGGTAAGCCTGTATTATAAGATATATTATTATTTATCAATTCATTATTTAAAGGTTTATCTAAATAAATATAATTATTAACATCTTCTATTGTTTGTTGTGAAATTTCTAAAGATTTATACCATAAATCTTCCAAAGAGTCATATGATTTTTCGCCAGTTTCAGGATTTAACCACAATTCATGATTTAAGTTTAAATAAGGAAGAACTCTTTTTCCATCTTTTTCATATGTTATATCGCCAAGATTTAACGATTTAGTAATAAATGGTATTACTGATTTATTTCTTCTAATATATAAATCAAAATTTTTCATAAATACCATACCATTCTCATATTTCAAGGATTCTTTATATCTATTATAAATTTTTAAATATACATCATTAATTAATGTTTTTAGTTTTAAATCATTAATTTTGTTCTTATGATAATAAAGTTGTTGGTTTTTATCATATTTTAAACACATATAATCGTCTAACCACATTTCCATAAGCCCATGTAAACCCAATCTAAAATCATTTTCAGCTGATTCAGTAAAATAATAAATAAGTGGATGGGTTGTTGCATCTAAAACAAAATGATCTATTTGCCCATATAAATATGCCATAATTTCACTATTTTCATATAATTTTCTTTGTTTTATTTCTTCTATTAAAAAAGTAAAATAATCTTTAACCCTATTTGCGTGTTGATAATCAAATATTCTATAATCAGTTGCAATAAGCGTATCTGGTCCAATACAAAAAGTCTTTAAATCTTCTACATCAATATAAATTTTTTTGTTTATTTCAGGCAATATCAACTCTCCATGAATTGAATGTGTTTTATAACTTGGCATATAAAAGCCCCCTTATATAGTTAAATATGCTAACATTTTATACTTAAAAAGTCAAAAAAAATACCAAAGTCTTTTGGAATTTGGTATTTAAAATTTAAACTATAAAGTTTAAATGTTTTTTCAAATGGAGGGGCCTACCAGATTCGAACTGGTGCTCAGGGAGTTGCAGTCCCTTGCCTTACCACTTGGCTAAAGCCCCATTTAATATAATATATGCAATTACTCATTTATTTTATCTAAAACTTATTATAAAGTCAATAAAAAATACATAATAACCTTAGTTACTATGTACTTTTTTATCCTTTTAAATTAACCCTATAGCTAAAATTTCTTACAGTTATTAGTAAATATAAATCACTTGCTTCTTTTATTTCTGCATTAGTCTGTAAAATTATTTTATCTTTTAAATTATCCGGCGTCATATTTTTAGTTAAGAATTCTTTTCCATTAAATTCTACTGTAAAAAAATCTTCATAAAATTTATCAGGATTCTTTATAGCTTTATAATACTCACTATTCTCATCTAATTTACTTTCTTTATCAATTATTAACAACGTTGTTTTCACTTTACTAGTACCATATCCAGTATTTACTACATCGTTCAATGTACGACAATTATTGTTAACACATGCTTCATATGAATAAATATAACTATCTTTTATTTCGTAATTATTAATTTTTATTCTACTATCACCTAAATTAGAATCATTTAATTTAATTTCCTCATTCATTTTATGATTACTGGTATTAATATCATCAATTATTCTTTTAGGTTTTATATTTAATATTTTATAATGAGCTGTTATATCGCCTATTTTATATTCAATATTTTCAAGTATTTTAAGTTTATAACTATTTTTTACTTGATCCTTTGATAACTCATATACTAAGTTATAAGTAGTATTTGTATTTGTTTTTATCTTTTCACCATGATATGGTGTTCCAAAATCTATAAAATAATCTGATCTATCTAGTGTTGGAACTAAGTAACCATTATCTACTTGTAGCCTAAAGTTATTTGTATCTAATTTTGTTTTAGTAATAGAATTATTTACAATGTTTATTTTTAAAACAAGATAATATTTTCCTTTTGTAATATATTTTCCATTATAATCAATATTAGTAATCATGCTATCAAGCATATTCATATTAAATGCACTGTGTGAGAAAGTTTTATTTGTTCCATATGATTTATTATATACATTAAAATGCATATATAAAGTAGTAATAACTACCAATGCTAATATTATACTTAAACATGTAAATATAAATTTATTTTCTAGTACATAGTATCTAAATTCTCTTATAAATCTTCTTATAGTTTTCTTATATTTATAAGTTTCTACTCCTAAGACAAATTCAAATTCTTCATTATCCTTTTCATCTATATCTAAATCTTTTAAATCTAATTCAAATTTAAATTGTTTAATATCAAAACCCAAACCTCTAAATATTGTATAAAATACAAAGAAATATTGTGGAAATGTTATTATTAATGCAATATCACGGTAAGCTCTTGCTGTTTTTGAAGCTAATTCGGCAGTTTCTAAATCACTTAGTACACTATGAAAAAAAGTTATTAACACAAATAATATTAAGTAATAAACGATAAATCCAATATATAACTTCGTATTTTTTTTCTTTTGACGCATTAAGTAGTACACAATTAAAGCCACAAATACTATTAATAAAATAGCCAGATACATAAAGAAGTTAACATAACTTCCTGCTAGATTACTTATAGTACTATAACTATAATTATTAGAAACGTAATTGCTAAAAAACTTAAAAATATCATTACATTTTGTTAATAAATATACAACAGGCAAAAACATTAATAAATGAATTAATTTAAAATGTTTTATTAAAAATTTATAAGGTTTTCTTAGTATCATCTATTTTATCCCCAATCTATCTTTATTTTACCACAAAAAAAATATGAGTGATACCCATATTTTAAATTTATTTTTTCTTATCAACAAGAAGTTGTCCAGCTAATAAATAAATAGTTGGATTATATTTATTAAAATTTTCTTTTGTTGTATTAAAGGTTTTAATTACATTATCAATAGTGTCTCCATCTTTTGTTATATAATAACTATAACCACTTTTTGGAATTAATATTTCTTGTCCAGGGTAAATATAATCATCTTCATCTAAGCCATTCATACTAGATAATAATTCTGGATTAATATTATATTTTCTAGCAATTTTATATAATGAATCTCCTTTTTCTATTACATATGTATTGTAATAATTTTCACTATTCTTAGGAACAATTATATCCATTCCTTCTCTAAGCATATCATCAAAATAAATATTATTTATTTCTTTTAAATAATCTTTAGTTGTATTAAATCTATTTGCTACATCGTTTAATGTTTCACCATATTTTAGTTGATATTTCAAAAACATATTATCACTCCTAAAATATAATATGAAAATTAACTATTTATGTTATTAATAAATTACAACCATATTCTCATAGTTAAAATTAAATTCAAAATCGTTTATTATTTCTACTTCGCCATATATAAAATCATACTTATATAATTTATCTTCAGAAATATAATAAACTTCTTCATTATTAGCATATGCTATATATTTAACTTTTAGATTACTTACTTTTATTTTAGTATTAGTGTTTCTCATTTTTAAATACAAATTACCATTTTCTAATATGTAATTATAATTTTGTTCCATCGTAAAACTAATATTATTATTAATTATTTTATTTAAATTTACTTTTTCTAAATTGTTATTTTTATAAATTATTCCTAGACCATTTTTATTTACTATATTTACTTTTTTCTTTTTAATATTTATTTCGTATTCTTTTTTGTTTTTTTCATCTAAAATATAAATATTATTTTTATAAGTTCCTAGAATCCTAGAGTCAAATGATATATCATTTTTTAATTCTATCTCATCAATTTTATCATTTTTTAAATTTAATCTAATTAATTTATTAAAGTTATATTTTTGATCATAATCTGCTAAAACTAAATAATCATCTATTTTTGCCATTATTTTTAAGTTGTAGACATCTTCATTAAATAATTTCATTTGTTTTTTGGTACTTTCATTTATTTTTAAAAAGCTATTATAATTCCAAATTAAATACGTTTTATCATCTAAATTAATTGTAATATTTTGATGTTTTTTGATATTGTCTTTTTTAGTTTTATAGTACTTTTTAGGTATTAAATCTAATAAACGAATATCGACCATTTCATTATTAGATATACATAATCTATTATTATCAATAAATTCTGAATTTATAATTATACATTTAGAATTATCACCATCAAATTCATCAATAGAATTAATCAATTTTCTTTTTGGAGTATATTTATAAGTACTAATAGTTTTAAATTCATATTTATTTTTTGATACGGTAAATATATATAATTTAGATTTTTTATCATATTCTTCTTTTATTTTAAAACCATCGATGTTATACGAAAAATTATAATTTTTTGGAATAAAATAAATAAACAAATAAATACTTAATATTAAAAATATTATGAAAATAAGTAGTTTTAACTTTTTAATTGACGTCATTGTATTGTTTGTAATATGTTTCCTTAACCTCTTCTTTACCATATTTTTTCTTCTCTTCCATCATAAATTCAGAAATACTAGTTTCAATTTCTGGTAAACTTTTTTTAGAAAGATTAGTTATAATAACTTCTTCCTTTACTGTATCTATTGTTATCTTACCCCATATGATACCCATGTAAACTTCCATATCATTAAATAAATCTGGAGTTATAGTTGTAAGCGTATAACCAAACAACACTCTTTTTTTACCTATTAAAATTCTTTTATTAGATAAAACTACTACACATGTACTAAAAAAATCAAAAGGATTATCATTTTTTTGACCAGCAAATGCATAAAGAATTTTTTCACCTGGATTTAAATGTTTTTCAACAACTTGAGAATGTTTTTTTAATCTCCACCAAGTTACTGTTCCAGGATATTTTTTCTTAAATCCTTTTACTTTTTCATAAACTTCGCCCATATTATCACCTAAAAATATTTTATCAAATAAATAATAAAAAGACAATCAGTCTAATAACTGGTTGTCCAAAGTCCAATTTTTTACTTCTGGTATGTCTTCTCCATTTTCAAATATATACTGTTTATGTCTAATTAATTTTTTATTACAATATTCTTCTAATTCAATTGTTTTTTCATTACGATATCCTAAATGTTTTAAAGCAAGTAATACAAGGTGATATCTATCTATTTCATTTTGGACACGCATATCAAATGGAGTAGTTATAGTTCCTTGTTCGTTATATCCTCTAACATGTAAATTTTGATTTGTACGACTATAAGTTAATTGATGAATTAAGGATGGATATCCATGGAAAGCAAATATAATTGGTTTGTTTTTAGTAAATAACATATCATATTCTTTTTGTGATAAACCATGAGGGTGTTTTTCTTTATCTTCAAGTCTCATTAAGTCAACAACATTTACAACACGAACTTTTACTTCTGGTAAGAATTTACGTAATATTCCTGATGCTGCTACAACCTCTAAAGTCGGAGTATCGCCACAACTTGCTAAAACTACATCTGGAGTACTTCCTTCATCGTTACTTGCAAAAGCCCAAATGCCTATTCCATTTGTACAATGTTTTACGGCTTGTTCCATATTTAACCATTGGATTGATGGGTGTTTACTTGCAACTATTACATTAATGTAATTCTTACTTTTAATTATATGATCAAAACAAGAAATTAAGCAATTAGTATCCGGTGGAAGATACATTCTTACTATGCTTGCCTTTTTTGTCACAATGTGATTTAAAAATCCAGGATCTTGATGAGTAAAACCATTATGATCTTGTTGCCAAACATGAGAAGTTAAAATATAATTTAACGAAGCAATATCTTTACGCCAAGGAAGTTCATGACATACTTTTAACCATTTTGCATGTTGGCTTGTCATAGAATCTATTATTCTTATAAATGCTTCATAACTTGTAAAGAATCCATGTCTTCCAGTAAGTAAATATCCTTCAAGCCATCCCTCACATAAATTTTCTGAAAGCATTGAATCTATAACTCTTCCTTCTGTAGATAGAAATTCATCATTATCAAGTCTTTTATTATCCCATTGTCTTTTAGTAGTTTGAAATACTGAATTTAATCTATTTGATAATAATTCATCTGGTGAGAAAACTCTAAAATTATCCGGATTATTTTTTACAATATCACGAACATAATTACCTAATTGCATCATATCGCTTGCTTTTTCTAAACCTGGTTTACTGATTTTTAATTCATAATTTTTAAAATCTGGTAAATTTAATTCTTTTAACATCAATCCACCATTAGCATTAGGGTTTAATCCCATTCTTCTATCTCCTTTTGGAGCCAATGTCTTTAATTCTGGTTTTAAAGAACCATTATTATCAAATAATTCTTCAGGATGATAACTTTTTAACCATTTTTCAAGTAAATTTAAATTTTCTCCAGTTTCTTTATTAACTTGCACTGGAATTTGATGTGCTCTAAAAGTACCTTCAATTTCTTTATTATCAACAACTTTTGGACCAGTCCATCCTTTTGGAGTTCTTAATATTATAACTGGCCATTTAGGTCTTAAATTATCACCATTTATAGCTTTTTCTTTAATTATTTTTATTTTTTCTATTACTTCATCTAATGTTTGAGCCATCAATTGATGCATTATTCTTGGATTATCTCCACACACATAATATGGCTCCCAACCACATCCTTTAAAGAAATTATCTAATTCTTCATCATCTATTCTCGACATTACTGTCGGATTTGCTATTTTATAACCATTTAAATGAAGTATAGGCAACACAACTCCATCTTTTAAAGGATTTAAAAATTTATTTGAATGCCAAGATGTTGACAATGTTCCAGTTTCTGCTTCACCATCTCCAACAACACATGCAGCTATTAAGTTTGGATTATCTAATACTGCTCCAAAAGCATGTGCTAAAGAGTAACCTAATTCTCCACCCTCATTAATAGATCCTGGTGTTTCTGGAGCAACATGAGATGATATTCCACCTGGAAAACTAAATTGTTTACATAATTTTTCTAATCCTTTTTCATCTTCACTTATATTGGGATATACTTCACTATAACTTCCTTCTAAATAAGTTTGTGCAACCATTGCATTACCACCATGTCCTGGTCCAGAAATATAAATCATATTTAAATCATATTTATTTATTATTCTATTTAGATGAGTATAAATAAAATTTTGTCCAGGAACTGTCCCCCAGTGTCCAACTAATTTTGGCTTAATATCAGCTACTGACAATTTTTTTCTTAATAACGGATTTTTATAAAGATATAACTGTGCAACAGACAAATAATTTGCCGCTCTAAAATAAGCATCTATTTTATATAATTCTTCCCTTGATAAAACATTTTTAATTTCTATATTATTCATTTTTGAACACCCTCTTTATCATAAGATAAGTATATCAAAAAATTTAAAATTTAAAAACTATATTTTTATATATTCTGTTTATTTTAATTATTCTAGTATATATAAAATTACACTTGTTAACATTATATTAAAGATAGAAATAATCATCTTGTTATTAGTAAAATAAAATATTGCTCATTTAATCTAATTATGGTATTATAGTAACCATTTAACAGGGGGTGACTTAAATGAAATACGAAATTTTATTGAATAGTGTTCTTAGATTGCCAATGAATAAGGCAATTAAGTTGTTAGAAGATTATCAAAAAAATGTAGGATTTAAAAATTTTGCTGAGCAGCAAAAAGTATTAGATGTTTTAACACATAAAGCAAATACACAAAAGCAAATTAAAGAAGAAGCATTTCAAGAAGCTTTAATGTGCTTGGCTTTTATGTCTAAAGATAAATCTCCATGGAGTAAAGCAGCATTTGAAAATATAAAGGGATATCCAATGGCAATATGGATTGAATGTATTGGGATGATGGATTCAGAAAGTATAATGTCATTACTAAACAATTATCATAAAGAATTTACTTCATCTTTAATTGAAACATGTATAATAAATTTACCAGAAAGTATGCAATTAAAAGCTGTTGAAAGATATAAAAGTGAAATAAAACCTGAGGATGGAATGTTTGCTAATTTTTATTATTCAGTAGGTGAGAAAGCAAGATTAAAATTAAGAGAACTTTTTCCAAACCAAATAGGTGATGATATATTATTGGAGTTAAAAGATTTAGATGAAAAAGAAGTAATTGAAAAGTTATCAACTGAAAAAGATAGATTAATGAAATTATCAGCTGATGAATTGATTGAATTTATTTTATTAAAATCTCGTAAATCAGTCACACTAAATATATTTTTAGAATTATACAGGGATAAAGTTAATGATAGTTCAATTCAAAAATTTGAATTATTAGTTACTAGATATATATATTTAAAGGAACATTTAAAAGATTTAATTTATGAAAATCCAAATCGTTATGGTCATTATGAAGACCCACATTTATTATCTGATAGTGATTTATTTAAACTATATAAGGATAAATTTCATCAAATTGGTCTAGAAAAAACATTAACATTATTTAATAATGTTACTCATTATAGAATTAATAATTTTACAGTAGATGTAGTATTAGAATTTGTAGATATCGCTTATTTAGATAATGATTTTTATGATAGTGATTTATATGAATATTTAAATGATGAAACTATAATTGAAATTATTAGCAAATTTGTAGAAAATTGTAACAACAAAAGTTATTCAATTTCAGATTTCGAATTGTTAGTAAAAAATATAGGAAGAAACGGAAAAACTAAAATAATATACGATGATTACATTGAAGCAATCATAGCGTGTGGCAAATTATTAAAAGAAAGAGTTATCAATGACCAAAATCCTTTATTTTTAGAATTAAGAAATAAATTTTCAACTGATTTATTAGGAAGATGCAAAAAGGATGGAACTTACTTAGAAGATATTTCTCTAAATGGTTTATTTTATAGATTAGCAAAAGGAAGTATGCCATTTGATAAAGTTTATATGACTAAAACTTATAAAGGTTTAATTTACTTATCTAAATGTGGACAATTAATTGATAATGCAGATTATATAACGAATTTCTTAACTGATAAACAACTTGCAAAACTAAATATTACACCAGTTATAAGATGGAAAAAGGCAATTCACAGAACTAATACTAATGCTGATAATTTATCATTTGTAGAAAGAATGGGATTACAATTACTATGCTATTTTGGAAAAGATAGAGGTAAGTATTTATTAGAGTCTAATATGCAAGGTAATAGAATGGAAAATTTATTTGATGGTTTAAAATATGAAAATGTTTCTATTGATGAAAATGGAGTACCTAATATAAATGAAGAATTAATCACTTATCTTTTTGGAAAAGGAATGATGAAAGAACCAAATTCTGTAATTAACAGAATGATAAGAGGAGATATTCCTGAATTTGAAAGATATTTTACAGAATTTTGTAATTGTTTTGAAGAAATCAAGAAATCTTGTAATGGAGTATTAAGTGTTAAAAGAATTATAAAACATTTTGAAGATATAGATTTGCCAATTGAGTTGAAACCAGATGAAATAGGATTTAAACATGCTTTAAGAGAAATGAACACAACAGATCCAATTTTGTTATCTGAAGCTATAGGATTATGTAAAGATGCGAGAAATAGAGGTTATTCATCTATTCCTAAAGTAGAAGGACAATTAGGTGATTTTACATACAAAATTTTAGATTTAGATGATCCACTTGCTGTTGCAGTAGGATATTTATCACATTGTTGTTTTGTAGTTAGAGGAATATCTTATTCAGCACTTAAACATTCAATGCAATCAAGAAATGGAAGAACCTTTGTTGTATATTATAAAGGACAATTTTTAACTCAAAGTTGGGTATGGCGTAATGGTGATGTTATTTGTTTTGATAGCGTTGAAGCAGGTAGTCCATATCATGAAATGTATAAAGATGATATTAAATTAGCTGATGTATATAAAAGAGCAGCGAGCGAAATGTTATATGTTTCACAAGAAACAGAAGATGATATACAGAAAGTTAAAGTTGTTACTATTGGTAAATCTGATTATACATTTAATAATCTAAAAGATTTAGAAATTGATGCACCTCGACCATTAGAAAATGATGTTTATGTTTATGATTCATTTATTCAACAAGTATTAGCAGGTGATATGCCAAAAGAACCGCGATATGGCGTAGTTGGTGCTCAATATAGAGATCCTAGAAAAAGAGTTGTATATATTAATGATGTAAGTAATAATGATATAGATACTTTGGATGAAGTAGCTCTTAATGTAAATTCATTGAGGTATCAAGTTAATGGAGAAGAATTACCATTAGATTTTACTAATTATACTAAAATTATTTCAGGAGATGGTTGGTATATTTTAGTTAAGAATGATGGTTCTATTGAAAGTGGATCATTAAATGGAAATGAAGAAACAAAAACAGAATATGAGAAATATTTATCAAGATTTATCGAATCTAAAGCAACTTCACTTGATAACAATGAACCATTTGTAAAAAGATTAGAACCATTGAATGGTAAAAGAAAATAGGAGATGATTTTTTATGTTATATTTTGAAAATGCTAAAGAAAGCTTTGAATCAGCATGTGGAACAATTAATAGACATAATTCAGAAAGTGAATTTTATCATAGATTTGCCACAATGATTCCTGATAAAATTGATGTAGACACATTAGTTTTGGCATTTAAAATAGCATTACAGGATGCTTATTCAAAAGGAGAAAATACACTTTCTTTTATAGCACTTGTTCCACAATATGTTAGACAATGTACATCTCCCGAATTTGCACATGAATTTAGAAAAAAATATAACGAAGAAATATTAGGATTAACTCAAGAAGAATTGCCAGATGTTGATTATGGCTGCACTGAAATAGAACCAGATGTTATTGACATTTCAGATAAAGATAGAAATGAAGTGTTAGCTGCCTTATATAATGCAAGTACGCCAGTAGGTATGGGATTTGCACAATATAACCCTATGCCTTGGACAAAAGAAATTGCTAGTATGTATTTTGAACAATTTGTTAAACCGGATAATGATGGTGCAATTATATTTAAGTGGGTAATGGGAAGACCATTAAATTGTAAATTTGTTGATAATCTTGTTTATGTAGCAGGATACAATAATGATAATGAGTGGGGATTAGCACAAAGAGCCATAGCTACTTGTCCTAACAAAGAAAAATCAAAAACATTAAAAAGTGAAAATCCAAAAGAAAAATAAGTAGTATTCTTAACCGTTTTTTTCTATTGTTATTTTATTTTTTATTGTTTATCTTTTTTCAATCTATTAACTATTAACGTAAAAATACACGGCATTATAAATACATAAGGCATAGCATATCTAAAATAAGTATTTACTGGGGATGCTATACATATTAATAATGATATTAATAAAGGAGATAATACTATTAAATATTCTTTTTTATTTTTTAGAATAGAATATAAACTAAGTCCTAGAAGTAACCACGTATTAAATCCAATATTACTTAGTAGTCCAATAAAAGGTATGTATGGAAATACTTGAGCATATTTAGATAATATTAGCCTTAAAAGACTTAATTTATTATAATGATAATCTACTAAATTATTTTCGGTTATTCTTTTATCGTATTTATAATAAATATACCAATTTGTTGCTTGAGGACTAAAATAACCATATATATTATTTAATGTTGCTTCTATATAAACAAGTGGATGTTTAAATAAACATTTAAACCATACTTTAAAATATTCTTTTAATTCTTTATTTGTTGTATATTTATTAAATTTATTTTTCACAGGATCAGATATAGTTGGATTATATCTTTCTTTTAATGTTTCATATTCTAAAACTTTATCTATTATTTTAATATCATTTTTTGTTAAATCATCACTATAATATTTAACATATCTTGCTGTTTGCTGAATTGGAATTGATAATGTTTCTCTTATACTTCCATCTGTTATTTTTAAAGATGGTAATAAAACTTTAGTATAAGTTCCATAAAACACAAGTACTCCCACAAAAATAACAATTAAAGTTTGCATATATTTTTTACAATAAATTATTAGAAGTGGAAAAGACAATATGATTACATAAATTCCATTATTTCTAAATAGACATATAGCAATCATTATTATAAGTATTTCAATTATATTTTTATATGAAATTTTATCTTCTTTAGTTTTTATTAACATATCCAATTTTAAAACATACCAAATTATAAAACACGTATAATAAGTATCTTTTACTCCACTCATTGCATACAATGGAAACATTGGAACAAAAGCATATAATAACAAAACTATAAAACACATTTTCTTATTAATGTTATTATTCATTAAATATTTAATAGTATAAGATAAAGTGAAAGCTAAAAACAGCATTTGAATTAAACTATAAATAAATAATCCAAAATTATCATTTAAAATTAATCTTCCAAATTTTAAACAATTACCTAAAATCATCGTGTGAAATACTGGATGATGATTTGTTAAAAATATTGAATTATCAAGTAATATGGCATAATCAGCATACTTAGTTCTTATATTAAAAAATTGTTTTATTTGAAAACTTGGGTCAGGTGACAAAATAATTGGATAAAATGCAATTACATATATTGTCCAACAAATAAGAATTGTAATAAAACTAAATAAAAATGGATTTTTTAAAAATAATTTAGTTATTTTATTTTCCTTTAATTTAAATTTTTTCTTTTTAACTATTTTTTCAAGATAAATTAAACTTCTTTTTAAAATTATAAAATTGGCTATAAACAATAAAAAATTATACGAAAATGATAATATATTTTTATAAATAAATGTTAAATCACCAGTATTTATAAATGAATTTGATATTATTAAAAATATATCTAAAAGTATTAAAAATATAATTTTTGGTACAGAAATTTTTTCATTATTTGTTTTAATAATAATATAGCAACTGTAAAAAAAGATTGTAATAGTTGTTATTATATCAACATAAAACTGTAAATTATATTTATTAAGTTCAATATTTGGAATATATAATAAATGACGTTTAATACATAATATACTTGCCAAAATAAGACCATATAGTATTTTTTTTAATGTTTCTTTTTTCATATAATCCTCTATTCTTTGTATATAATCACTCTATTTCTTCCTTCAGTTTTTGCTTGATATAGTGCTTCATCAGATTTTTCTAGCCATTTTGATATTTCACTTGTGCCATCATACTTGCAAATTCCAGCACTAAAAGTAATAGACTCATTATTTAAATAACTATGCTTAATATTACCAAAATTTTTTCGCATTTTTTCTATTATACTATAAACTTTTGATATATCAAGGTTTCTTGTAACCACTATAAACTCTTCTCCACCAAATCGATATGCTTTTATATTTTTAGATTCAATTTTATTTAAATGCCTTGTAAGTTCAAGTAATGCCTTATCTCCATTAACATGACCATATGTATCATTAATTCTTTTAAACAAATCCAAGTCAATCATAACCAAGCAAGGACTAAATTTATTTTTTTCTTTTACTAAGTTTTCTAAATCTCTATATAAACTTCTTTTATTTAATAGTTTTGTTAAAGGTTCAATATCTAATTTTTTTTGAAGATTATTTTGTCTTTTTAATATTTTTTTTATATAAGAATTATCTTCTTTAATCATATAATAAAGTTCTTTACTTATCTTATAAATTATATTTAATAAAATAAAAGCAATAATTACATTTACCATTTCTAATATTTCATTTGATAGATTATTTATAAAGTAATAAATTATTAATAAAGCACTTGCTGTATAGAAAAATTTCATATCTTTTAAATTTTCAAAAATAGCTGCAAAAATAATTGATATAAATGGCAATATTAACAATACGGGATAGTTAGTATAAAATACTATTGGAAAAACACTAATTAAAAAATAATTTAAACGTATTTTTCTTTCAAATTTTTTTATATCTAAATTATTTATATTATAAACTGATATAAGCATCAAAATAAAATTTAAAAGATTTAATATTAAAATTTTATATATAATGTCCAAAGTAATTTCTTTATGTTGATAGAAACAAACACATAATGAAAACATATTAACACAAAATATGCTAATAGATAAAACTAGCCCACATGAAACGATAAAATACAGCCATTTTTTATATGTATTATTTAAATACTCATTAATTTTCATTACTTCCCTCTATTCTTCTATTATTATTTTACTCACATTATTAAAAAAATGCAAATATAACTTATATAAATTAACTATTTTATTATACTAATATTGGTGATTATATGTTAATAAAACTTGGATATGCCTGTATATCAAAAACTTTAGAAGGTATTACACCCTCTACTCCTTTTACATATACAGAATATTTAAAATATCATAATCTAACTAAATTATATAATGTTATAGAATCAAATTTAAAAGACTTAAATGAATTAATTAACTATAATATTAAGAATAATATTCATTTTTTTAGAATATCTTCCAAACTTGTTCCACTTGCTACAAGATTAGATGTAATATTCGATTATAAAATAAAATTTGAAAAATATTATAACAGTATTGGCAAAAAAATTGCAGATTCAAATATGCGATGTGATTTTCATCCTGATCAATTTTGTGTTTTAAATTCAACTAAGAAAGAAGTTTTAGATAATACTTTTGAAATACTTAAATACCATTATAAAATTTTAGAATACTTAAATATTAAAAATAAAGTAATTATTTTACATATTGGAAGTTCTGTATTTGGCAAAGAAAATTCTAAAAAAAGATTTATTAACAATTTTAAAAAATTACCTATTAATATCCAAAAAAGTATTGCCATAGAAAATGATGATAAAATTTTTAATATTAAAGATTGTATAGATATATATAACGAAATAAAAACTCCGATTGTTTTAGATTATCATCATCACATATGTAATAACGATGGAATTAATATTAATTTTTATATAAAAACCATTTTAGATAGTTGGGATAATATTACCCCTAAAATGCATTTTTCTAGTCCTAAAAATAAAACTAAAAAAGATTTTAGAAGTCATCATGATTTCATTAATTCTGATAGCTTTATTAATTTTATAGACCTAATTAAAGTATATAATAAAGATGTTGATATTATGATAGAAGCTAAAGCAAAAGATATGGCATTATTTAAATTAATACGTGAATTAAAATACAAAACTAATTATGAATTTATAGATGATACTTCTTTTAGAGTATTATAAAAGTAGCATTAAGTTACTTTAGATAAAGTTATTTGACCATCTTCAATTGGTAATCCCTCATAATTTTCATCTATTAATGTTAAGGTAATAGTGCGTTTTTTGATGAGTTTTCGATAATAAAAATAAAATGTTATATTATTATCACAATATTTGCTTATAAAAATTGACTTCTTTATTTTTAAATTACATTTTTTATAATTTATTTCTAATATTAAATAGTATAATCCATAATCTAAAAACAGATAATCAATACATCCCAGGTTGTTTGAAATATCATTATATATTAATTTTTTTTAGAATCATATATCCATATTTTATAATTTAGAGGATCAATACTATTACATATTCGACATTTAATTTTTACTTTTTTACTCATCATATCGCCTCTAATTCCTATATATTAATTTATGTATTTTATACTTTAATTGGAAAGTTAATTTGTCCATTTCATAAAAAAAACTCATAACTGAGTATTTTTATAATTTTTTATTATTTAAGTATATTATATATCCTTGATTTTCTAACATTTCTTTTTGATGTTTAAAATTTTTAGATTTAAGTTGAACATTTACTATTTTATCATTTTCTCTTAATTTATTAATTTCTGATAAATACATTTTTTTATTTAAAGAAAATTCTTCACTATCAATAATAAAAGCATATTTTTCTTTTGAATTTGGAATTTGATAATTTGATTCCATTAATATGTTTATTAACCTTTCAAATCCTATTGAAAATCCACAAGCAGGAACAGATACATTAGCATATTTAGATACCATTTCATCATATCTGCCACCGCCACCAATACTTCCACTATAACCTTCTACTTTTATTTCAAATATAGGACCTGTATAATATGACATTCCTCTTACTAATGTTGGATCAAATTCGATATTAATATTTTTAAAACTTAATATTGATTCAATAATTTCTTTTAAGTTATTTACTATTTTTTTATCTAAAAATTTTTCATCAATTTGTTCACAAAATTTAGTTATATCTTCATAATTATTATTAGAATACAAATTTAAATACTTTTCAACAATTGATGCAGAAAAGCCGTTTTCTATTAATTCTTCGCTTACTCCAGATATTCCAATCTTATCTAATTTATCCAAAGAGATAAATACAGAATCACATTCATTTTCATTAAATCCTGCATATAAAGCCATTGCTTTTAAAATTCTTCTATCATTTATTACTATTTTGTAATTAATTAGTCCAATTTTTTCTAATAATGAAGTTGTCGCTGATATCAATTCTATCTCTGCTAAATTTGTTTTTTCACCAAATATATCAATATCGCATTGAACAAATTGTCTATATCTTCCTTTTTGTGGTCTATCAGCTCTCCAGACATTTCCTATTTGTATAGCTTTAAACGGATTATCTAAATTATTCATATTATTAGCATAGTATCTAGTTAAGGGCACAGTTAAATCATATCTTAATCCAGAATCAACTAAATCATCAACACTACTAGCATTTTCTAAATTTAATTTTTCTCCTCTTTTTAATATTTTAAAAATTAATTTTTCATTATCTCCACCTTGATTATTAGAAATGTTTTCAATATGTTCTACACATGGAGTTTCAATTCTTTTAAATCCATATAATGAATATGTTTTGCATAATTCATTAATTATATATTCTCTTAAAGCCATTTCATCTGGCATAATATCTCTCATACCTTTTGTTGGAATTTTAATAAAACTCATTTAATATCTTCCCTTTCAATAATTATTAATTTAATTCATTGTTATTATATCAGACATATTCAAATATTCAACTATTTAATAAGATTATAAAAAATAAATATACTAATATCTTATTAATTTTTTATTTAATTTTCTTTAATTCATTTTAGATATTTATATATTCTATCAAAATTTAAAATTTTGATAGAATATATAAGCAAAATCAACTAATTTTTTTGAAGTTTCAGTTCTTAAATACTTAATATCTAAATAAGGATATTCTCTTACTCTATCTAAAGCATCGGCATCTTTTATAACATTTAATATTTTTAAAGCAATTTCTTTATTATCTATCTGATAATAATTTAATACCTCATAATATTTATCATCTTCAAGACAATGGCAAGTTATTACAAATTTTATAATATTAACTATATTATTATCATATTTTTCATCTAAAAATAATAACTTCTTTGTAGCATTATATCCGTGATAATCATCATCTATATCATTAATTCTTCCAATATCATGATAAAAAATGCATTCTAAAGCAATTTTAAAATCTTCTAACTTTATTTTTTCATAAGCACAAATTATCAAAGTATAAATTGAAGACCGTATTATATGTGGTAATCCATGAACATCACTTTTTAATAATAAAGAATAATTAATTTTATTGATAAAGTTTTTATAACAATTTACATACTCTGATTCTTTTATATATTCAATAATATCATTATATTTTAACTCTACATATCCCATTTTTTCTAATTGTTCAACTGAATTTTTCCATGAATTAATATAATTAGAATCATTTTCCTTAACATTTTCAAGGGGCATGCTATTTAAAAATTTATAAAACATTTTCTCTACAGTATTCATTATTTCATCACCAACTAATTTTATAATTTTTAATTACTATATCACTTGACTAATTATATCATATTTTTTTAAAATAAGTCGATTATGTAAACATTTTATTTTAATGTTTTTTGCTATTA
The DNA here is from genome assembly GCA_016297695.1 of Bacilli bacterium. GTDB lineage: Bacteria > Bacillota_I > Bacilli_A > RF39 > UBA660 > RUG14121. Next base: position 1,578 of record JAEDGC010000004.1, on the reverse strand, counting down.
TTTATATATAAATCAAAAAAAGATGATTCTAAAAAAAATTTCTACTTTGCTAAATCTTTTTTCCTTTGTTCTACGATCATTTTTTCATATTCTTCACATGTCATAAATATTATTGGATAGTCATTTTTCACTTTTTTTTCACTCCATATATAGAAAAAATCATCTTTTGTTTTAAATCCTAAATCTTTTAAATAATTATTATTTTTATAATAACAACTAAGTACTACATCTCTATTTTCATTGAATACTTGTTTTTTCTTATAATCTTGATTTAGAATTTCAACTAATTTTTTTACAAAAAATTATAATACCTAATGGTATTAATAACTTTTTATTATAATAATATTATTGCATCGAAAAAAATTTTCCTATATAATATGTCAACAAAGGAGGAAACCATATGAAAACAGATCAAATTTTTATAGGCGATATTAGAAAATGTACAAAATACGAAACACATACTACATTTAGTAGTGAAACGTATTTTGGTAATCAATGCATTGCATGTGATTCTTTTGGATATATTGATTCAGATGATGAACTTTATAAGGAAAATGCCATTTTAATTAAAATCGAAAATGGCGGTTATGTTGATTTAGATTGCTTTAAATCATTTTTAGATTATTTCAAAATCTATCAAGATATTACAAAAGAGGGTTATCGTTTAGGAGGATTAATGATGTCAACAAAGGCTCATTGTATTAATAGCTTATTTGTTGATAAAGAATCTTTAAAACCTTATTATGTAGATAAACAACAAACAAAAAATATATCAGTACACAAATTAAAAAAACAAGTAAAAAATAATAACAGATAATTTTATACGTTTTCACTTATTATGTCAATGTACATTTGTTTTTTTTAAAATTAACAAAATAAAACTACTTTAAATTTAATGAAAGTAGTTTTTATATTTAATCTAGAAAAGTTCAAGTTATATATCAATCTGGTGCGAGTGTCTTATGCTTCTACAACTTTTTAATATATTTTGCTACTTTAGTTGGTAAGTTATTTATTGGAACTTCTCTTGTTTCATTAGTGATTTGAAAACCATTTTTATTTAACAATTTGATACATTCTATATTATCTAGTGTTGTTTCAGCAATTAATACTTGTAATCCATATTGTTCTTTTAACATTTTTTCAAATAGTACTAAACAGTATTGTCCAATTCCTCTATTTTGATAATCTGGTTCGACAAAAATACTAATCTCATTTTCATTTGTAAGAGAAAGTAATCCAATGTATACATCAAAATATTTAATTCCATACATTTTTGTATATTGTAGATATATGCTTGCCATATCTTCAATCGAAATAATATTTCCTTCTAAATCTTTATTACAAAAGCATTTTTCACTTACATCTTTCAAAATTAAATTAGAGACAATTTTTAAATTTTCATCATTATTTTCTAGATAATTTATTTTAAGATTTTCCATGTAGAACACTTCCTAAATAGTTATTTTATACATGTATTAAATTAAATGTCAATAATATTATACTTTAACAAAATATTTAATTGTTGTAATACAATAGATGTGAAACATTTCTATATATAAAAAAAGACTTAAGTCT
>JAEDGC010000057.1 GCA_016297695.1 Bacilli bacterium | reverse complement strand
CACTAAAGTATGCATATGATACTCCAGTTAATATTCCTAAAGTTGCTACACCTGCTACTATAGGTACTATCACTTTTTTCTTGTTCATTTCACTCTCTCCTATTATTAATTTCATTTTACTATACATTAGAAATTATTATCAAGAAAAAAATGATGTAATCATATAACTTTTACATCATTTTACATTGTTTTCAATATTTCTTTCTAATTTCTTTGTATTTTTTCTTTTAAACACTTCATTAAAAATATAATCTTTTAATATTCTTTTAGATATATAAATTAATTCGTTATAAGTAACCGTAATATATATAATAGAGTTTTTATTTAAACTAATTACATACTGTTGTAAATCTTGAGGTAAATAATTTTTAGAAGAAAAATGATTTTGAATTTGATTTATAATATTTTTATTTGATATATTTTGAAGAATAAATTCTAAAGTATCAAATTTTATATAATCTAAATTATCTAAAGTATTTACAGTAAATTCTCTTATTTTTTCATTATCTTTATAAATTATAACTAATTGTGAATTATCAATTATTTCACTTGGTAAGATATTGCTACGTATAATAGAAGATTTTATTTCTTCTTCATCATGTTGAGAAGTAAAATCATCTATTCCTTTTAAATTTGCTAAACTATCTTTTTGAGTCATTATATCTAAATAATCTTCACATAGAGGATAATAATCATTATTATTCATTTTAAGTGCTAAAATCATTTCAAATTCCTCCCATCAGAAGGTTATTGTAACATTTTTTGACTAATTATTCAACTAAAGATTGAATTTACCATTTTTTAATATTAATTTAGGACCATTTATTGTATCAGCAAGAATATCTAAATCAGGCGATCCAATCATAAAATCAACATGAGTTAAAGAAAAATTAATTCCTAATTTTTTTAATTCTTCTTCACTTAAATTACTACCATTTTTCCAACAAAATCTTTATTTACTTTATCATAATTTATTAGTAATGATTTAGATTTTTCAAAATTGACACATCTTTTTAAAATTAAATCTATATATTTATTTTCTAATTCTTCTAAATTATTCATATTATCCTCATTTTATAGTTGCTATTATACAATAATTTTAAAAAAAATAGAAATAATTTTCTATTTTAATTTTTTTTATAATCACATTTATTACATACTATTTCTTTTTTCTTTTCAACAAGTAAATCATTACATTCCGGACATCTATTTCCAGTAGGTTTATACCATGATGCATAATCACATTTTGGATAATTACTACATCCATAGAAAATTTTTCCTCTTTTTGTTTTTCTTTCTATAATGTGTCCATCACATTTTGGGCATTCTGCTAAATTAATAATTTCTTTTTCTTCTTTTTTTATGAATTTACAATTAGGATAATTAGAACAAGCAACAAATTTACCATAACGACCATTTCTTATAACTAAATCACTGCCACAATTTGGACAAGTTTCTCCAGTTTTTTCTGCTTCAGCTTTTTCCATGTTATTAAATGCATCTTCTACAAGTGGTTCAAATTCATTATAAAAATCTTTTAATACTTTAATATTATCTTTGTTATCTTCTGCTATTTCATCTAAATCTTCTTCCATCTTAGCAGTATATTCTACATTGATAATAGATGAAAAGTATTCTTGTAATTTATCAGTAGTTTTTATACCTATTTCGGTTGGATGAAATTTCTTGTCAATTAATGTAACATATGCTCTATCTTTTAAAGTTTTTAATGTATTTGCATAAGTAGAAGGTCTTCCAATACCTAAAGATTCCATTTCTTTAATTAATGAACTTTCTGTATATCTAGGTAAAGGTTTAGTAAAATGTTGTACTTTTTCTATTTTATCAGCTATCAACGTATTACTTGAATAATTTGAAAAATCAGGTAAAGACGTATCTTTATTATCTTCATAATCACTATATACTTTTAAGTAACCATCAAAAGTTATTACACTTCCCGTAGCTTTAAAAGTATATCCATTATTTTCTAAAACTAAAGTAGTAGCATTTGTTTTAGCATTTTTCATTAAAGAAGCAAGAGCACGATAATAAATTAAACTATATAATTTATATTCATCAGTTGACAAATATTTTTTTATACTTTCTGGTGTACGTTTAATACTTGTTGGTCTAATACCTTCATGGGCATCTTGATCAGATTCTTTTTTCTTAACTTTTTTTACTACTCCAACATATTCTTCACCATAATTTTTCTTAATAAAATCAAATGTTTCATTAATAAATTCAGGTGACATTCTTTCTGAATCTGTTCTCATATATGTAATAAGACCAACTGTTTCATTTTCAAGTTCTATTCCTTCATATAATTTTTGCGCAACACTCATTGTTTTAGATGAGAAAAAATTTAATTTATTTACAGCGGCTTGTTGTAAAGTTGATGTTTTAAATACAGGTTTAGAAGTTTTTTCTTTTTCTTTTGTAATGCAACTTTCAATTTTAAAAGCATTTGATAAACTATTTAGTATTTCGTCAGCTTTAATACTAGAATCTATTTCTATTTTTTTACCACGATATTTTTCAAGTTCAGCAGCAAAATCTTTAAAATCTGCTTCAATTGTATAATATTCTTCTTCTACAAATTTTTCTATTTCTCTTTCACGATCAACAATTAATTTTAAAACTGCACTTTGTACACGTCCAGCACTTTTTCCCCCTGTTTTAGATTGCATTAATTTTGATAATCTAAAACCAATTATTCTATCTAAAAATCTTCTAGTTTCCTGACTTTTAACTAAATTCATATCTATCTTTCTAGCATTGTTAAATGATTCTAGAACAACATTTTTAGTTATTTCATTAAATACTATTCTTTCATAATCTTTATCATTTATTTCTAAAGCTTCTTTTAAATGCCAAGAAATAGCTTCACCTTCACGGTCAGGGTCAGTAGCAAGATAAATTTTATCACTATTTTTTACATCTTTCATCAAAGAAGAGATTAATTTTTTCTTACCCTTAATTGGAATATAATTTGGTGTAAAGTCATTTTCTACATCTATACCTAACCCAAATTTACCAGATGTCGCTAAATCTCTAATATGTCCAACACTTGCTACTACTTTATAATCACTACCTAAGTATTTACCAATTGTACTACTTTTATGTGGTGATTCCACTATAACTAAGTTTTTCATAAATGTCCTTTCTAATTTTCAATATTTTCACTATTTTCTAAATATTTTTTCTTTTCATTAGATAGATGTTCAAAATAATTTGTTTTAATTGCTAAATTACTATATTTAATCATATTATTTACTTCACTATTAATTGCTACTATTTCTTCATTTGTATATCTTTCATCAGTAAAATATGACATTCTACCAGTAGAAGCATAGTAGAATCCAACTGGTGTTTGCCAAGAACCATCAGCAAATACTACTTTATTATGATAATCACTAGAAAGTAAATCAGTTCCCATATATACTCTTGGGTCATATTCTAAATTAAATAAATTTGCTACTGTTGGTAGAATATTTACATATGAAGTATATTCACTATAAGTTTTAGGTGTCATTTGTGAATTATAAATAACAAAAGGAGTTCTATCTATTTCATTATATTTATTAATTCCATCACCTAATATTTTAGAAATTTCATTATTTGTAAGACCGTAAGGATAATGATCAGCATATAAAACTATAACTGTATCATCTAAAATACCTTTTTCTTCTAATATTTTTAATAATTCTCCAAGTGAATCATCTAATACTTTTAATTTAGACATATAACGTTTTAAATTAGATGGATATCCAGTTTGGGCAAAAGAATTATAGTATATTTTTGATAATTCACTATCTGAATAATATGGTTGATGAGGACTTACTGTTGTAATCCATGCCATAAATGGTGAATTTTGAGTAAATATTTCACTTGCTTTATCCATTAATAAAACATCACTTGGCCATTCTTTATATTCAGCATTGTAATCTATTCCTAAGTCACTTACGCCATAATATTTACCACTTCCCATATTTTTATGAATTGTTGAACGATAATAATATTTTTCTGTATAATCATGATAAGATGTCGTAGTATATCCTTTATTATTAAATAATCCAAACATACTATTATCATATTTATTTTTCATATATACATTGGCTGTACAAGTTCTATAAATGCTATATAAACTAATCATTCCAGTCATTTCATTATTACCAGTAGAACAAGAATTTCTTGGTGAATATGTATTTTCCCAATACCAACCATTTTTATATAATTTAGAAAAATTTGGAAAATATGTTTCATCTAATATTATATTATTTACTGATTCCATCATGATTACTATTAGATTTTTACCTTCAAAAATTCCAGTATATTCATTTTTATCAGTAATATTACGAGACATAAAATAATTATTTAATGTCTTATAATCTATGTTTGATTCATTTTCACTTGCTTTTTGCCATAAAGTATCATCAATTTTTCTTGTAAAGTCTGTAACTTCTTCATTAACATTATTTAAGTTTTCAAATTTAACTTCATTAACTGTTTCACTAACTGGAAAGATAGCCGTTTTTATATCTAGTACTCCAAACATTTCTACTCCAAATTGATTTACGGCAATATTAGGATTACTAGGATTTTTAAATAATTTTTTTGTTTTAATTAATTGAATTTCATTTTGCATAAAATCTAAAGATAAAGAAAAATAATAGAAAACACTTAATAAAATTACTATAACAAAAGAAATACCTCTTGCAATCCAATCTTCTTTCTTTGTATGTATATTTAATTTTTTATCTTTTAATACATATTTTTCAATTATTTTATAAACAATTAATAATATTAAAGGTACAGCAATGATGTAAAAAACTGAATTAAAGCTTGCTAAATAATCACGAACATATTCTTTTACAGCACCAAGCTGACTTGATGTATTAATTGAAATATATACCCCTAAATAATTTTCAAATCCTGCTTGAGCAATTGCATAAATTGTTGCTATTATAACTGTTAAAAATACTATTATATTGGAAATAAATTTTTTACAAAACGATAGAATGATACTTAAAAACAAAGAAATAATAGATATTCCTGCAAATATGCGTAAACTTGACCAATCTAAAACTGAAGTATTTTCTATAGCTTTAAAAATCATTTCTATTCCAAACAAAGTGATTGTTAAAATAAGATAATTTTTTAAGATTTTATTGGTTAATATTTTTTTCATTTTTTACTTCGCCACCTCTTATAATTAAATCACTAACCGGCTTATATGTAAACCTATAATTTTCTAAAACCCCAAATTTTTGTAAATTTTGTAAATGTTCTTTAGTTGGATAACCCTTATGATTTTTAAATCCATACATTGGATATTTTTCATCTAATTCATACATCATTTTATCCCTAGTTACTTTAGCTATTACACTGGCTGCAGCAATTGATAAAGATAAGGCATCTCCATGAATAATACTAGTAGATGGTACATCTAAATTTAATGGCATAGCATCTATCAAAACATGTTCAGGTTTTATATCTAATTTTTTTATTGCTTCATACATTGCAAGTTTGCTAGCTTCGTAAATATTTACTTCATCAATTATTTTTGCTGATATTACCCCTACTCCTATTGCTATAGCATCTCTTTTTATAATGTCAAAAAATAAATTTCTTTTTTTCTCAGAAAGTTTTTTAGAATCGGTAAGTCCCTCCAATTTGTAGTTTTTTGGCAAAATTACTGCAGAGGCCACAACAGGTCCGACTAATGGACCCCTTCCAACTTCATCAACTCCAGCTATTAAATTTATACCTTCTTTATATAATTTTTTTTCAAATTTTAATAAATCTATATCTTCACTTTTCATTTTCTATCAAACGTTATTCCTTTTATGTATTCATTTTTAACATCATTTACTACACGAGTAGAAACTTTTTCATAATCAACTTCATTATTTTTTATAGCACCAATTTTTTTACCAATAGTTTGGTATACTTCTTCCCAATCATTAATTCTAGTTACACCATATCTACTTTCTAAAATTGAAGGATAATAATCATGTAATATTTTAATAATATGAATTGCTACATCATCAATTGGCAATATTTCTTCTTTAATAGCTGTCATAGCTGCTAAATTAAGTGCTACCCTTTCATTTTCTATTTTAGGCCATAAAATTCCTGGAGTATCTAGTAATAATATATTGCTATTAGTTTTTAACCATACCAAATTTTTAGTCACACCAGGCATATTGCCAGTATTAGCTACTTTTTTACCAGCCATTTTATTAATTAATGTACTTTTACCTACATTAGGAATACCTACAACTAAAGCTCTTATTTCCTTTTCTTTTAAACCTTTATCTATTCTTTTTTGTTGATTATTTTGCATAAGCTCATGTGTAACATCTATTATTTTTTTATAATCTTCATTATTATTTAAATCAACAAGTATTACCTTTGATCCTAAATTTTCATAATAAGATACCCAGTAATTTGTAACTTTCATATCACATAAATCTTTCTTAGTCATAATTACAATTCTAGGTTTATCTTTTATTATGTTGTAAATATCCTTTATTTTAGATGAATATGGTATTCTTGCATCAACAAGTTCATACACTACATCTATTAAATTATATTTTTCTTGAATTAATCTTCTTGTTTTAGCCATGTGACCTGGGTACCAGTTAATCGAAGTTTTGTGAAACACCTTTTCTTCTTGTTCTTTTGACATATAAATCACTTCCTCTCTAAAATCTTTCTTTTATTTAATGGTAATATTTCAGAATTCTTTTCATCATATAAATTATTTGCTAATATTATTGATTCTTTTAATAATTCATCTAAATCATTTATTGGAGTTTTATTATAGTCTTCTTTATATAACCAATCAAGATACTTTATTTTTGTAGCAATATCTGGTCGACCATATATTACTTTACCTGAATGTAACCAATATCCAAATTCTACATTTGTAGTAAAAGCAGGCATATCAGGTAAACTTCTAGGAATCCAAAACAAAATAACTGTAGCTTCCGTTAATGCTTCTCTTTCCCACATTGCTTGATCAATATAATCCGTCTTAGGTTTCCATGTTGAATATTCTGGAACATATACTACTCCATCAAATCCTAATTGATTTAATTTTTCGCAAGCAGTAGTTCTCCAAGATTTTACATTCCCATCTCTTGGAGTTGGTCCAGCTATAAATATAGATTTTTTATTTTTTATAACTTCTTGATCCGAATAATTAATTACCATTATATCACGATTCCCTTCTTAATAAATCTTACTTAAATATTATTTTAACACTTTTATCTTCATTGATATATATAACATCAATAAGTCCATATAATAAACTATAATTTAATTCTTTATTAGTTATATTTAAGCCTTTATTATCATTGATTATTTGTATCACTTCATCATATAGTTTTTCTTGTTCTACAGAATGGCTTGTACACTCTGTATTTTTTATATAATTCTTGCAATAATAGTACTTTTTGTTTTTACCTTTCTTCAAATATAATAAACTTCCACAATCAGCGCACTGTAAATAAGATAATAAAATATCTTCGCTATTTCTAGAACCTTTTTGCTTATCTAAAATATTTTGTGCTTCATCAAATTTATCTTTACTTATTATTGGTTCATGATGATTTTCCGTTATTATCCATTCATCTTTATTTACATCAATTAATTTATCAGTTCTATAATTCGGTTTTGTTTTAACATTTTGAATCAATGTTCCTGTATATGTTTCATTTTTTAATATTCTATTTACTATTTCAGCATTCCATTTTTTAGAATGTATTAATTCTTCATTATTTGGATTTTCCTTACTTATTTTATATAAACTTGGAGTTAAAACATTTTTATTATTTAAATGCTCTGCAATTTCTTTTCTACTCTTACCTAAAAGTATCATATTGAATATTTTCTTTATGATATAAGATGCTTCTTTATCTATAATAAATTTATGTTTATCTTTTGGATTTTTCAAATATCCATAAGGTGCAGTTACTCCAATAAACTCTCCATTTAATTGTTTGATTTTCAAAGTCGACCTAACTTTTTCAGAAATGTCTCTAGCATATTGATCATTCATTAAGTTTTTTATTGGAACTGCTATACTACTTACAGACTTAGGATTTTTTGAACTATCTATTTCATCAATTATTGAAATAAATCTAACATTATAACCTGGAAGAATGTTTTCTAAATAATTATCTGATTCTATATGATTCCTTCCAAATCTTGATAAGTCTTTCACTATTACTGTATTTACATGTCCATCTATTATATCTTTAAACATTCTTTTATATTCTGGTCTATCAAATGTTGTACCTGAATATCCATCATCTATATAAAAATCAATAAGTTCCAAATCTTCATTCTTCTTAATATAAGATTCTATTATTGCTTTTTGATTAGTAACACTATTTGATTCATCTTTTATTTTATCTTCTTTAGATAATCTAATATATCCTGCAACTTTATATTTTTGCATTACTAATCACCTCTTTCACCATTATTTTATACCTTCAAGTTTCTTTTGTTCTTTAGTTTCTAATTGTTTCTTCTCTCTTTCTAGTTCTTTCAAACTCTTTTTAGGTGTTGGCATTTCTTCTGGCATCATTCCACCAATATCTGCAATTGCACGTCTCACTTTTTTACCAACTTCATAATGTACATCTTTCGCTTCTTTTTCACCTTGTACATTATCTTTTAAAAGTTTTTGTTTAGTTTGATTTATCCTAAATAAATTAGCAACTAACTCATCTTCATTCATATTATCTAAAATATCTTCTCTATAACGTAATTTTTTTCTTTTAAAAATATCATCAGCAGTTTCGCCATTATATAATCCTTTATATCCTGCATTATGAAATTCAGCCATATTTTTAACACCTGCAGCTGAAGCAACTTTTTGAAGTGTGTAATTACCTTGTTTTGTTAATTTTCTTTGATAAAATCTTTTTTCATCATCTGATAAAGAATCATATTCTTGTTCTGTTATTTCTTGTTTTCTTGTTTGAATAGCAAAATATGTTTGTCCTAAGGCAACAACTTCTTTACTTGGATCAGCATTTTGAACTATCAAATAACATATGTATCTTGATAATTTATAATCTTGTATATTAGTGGTAGCATTATTGTTTCTTTTTGACAACTTGTTGACCTCAACAAGTTGTTCATCTACATTAAATCCTGAATTTATACAAGCCGCTTTTGCTTTATTTAAAACCTTTAAGAAATTTCTCCAGTCTTTGTATTCTAATACTTTTTGTAATTCACGAGCAAGCCAAAATTCATTTCCATAATCATCAATATACTTTATATTATCAAAAGTATCATTAGTATATTTATCACTAATTTTCTTCATTGCTACCTCCATTTCTATTAATTGTATATTTTTCTAGAGTAAAGTTTTTCATATTCTTCCATTACCCCATATTTTTAATAATTTTCATAAAAAGCTATCACAAATATGTAAAAAGAATTTAAGTTTTTTCCCTTTATTTATAAGACTTTAAAGTAAGTTTTTCTTATGGCTCCATTACCAAGTTAATTCCGACTTTTGTAAAACTTTTTTCTTCACTTGACATTTATATCATCTGCTTTCACCTATCACTTATTTGTTTTTTCTAAAAAGATTTTTTTTGAAAATCCTCCACGTTTTA
>JAEDGC010000056.1 GCA_016297695.1 Bacilli bacterium | reverse complement strand
CTTTTGCTTTTAAACTCATTTTCTTTTCTCGAAAATGATAATTACTCATAACAGTGTAGTCTTGTGTTTTATTAACTCTTAAAATTGCCATATAAATCTCCTTTCGTGCCATAAAAAACGAAAAGCACCTATAAAGGAATAGCCGTTCCATTATAAGTGCTTATAATTTGGTAGCAATAACTACTACTAAATTATTGGTGTATCGGCTACTACTACCAAATTATTTAATTTTTCGTTTTCGTGGCTCATGACTTCCACACAAGCATTATAACACAAGCTACAATTATTTGTCAACAATTATTTTTTCTTTATTACATATTTTTTTAGCATATCACTGATAAACCCTAAATCATCAATAAAATAATCTTTATTATTATCATCAGAAATTTTTAATTTTAAAATATTTTTATTATCAATTATCCAGTTGTATTTAAACTTTGTTCCAATATTTTTAGATTTTGTGCAAATAATATCTTCTTCTTGTTCAAAGCCAAAGTTTTTTATAGAATGTCTATTGCTTTCATTTAATACTAATAAACATTTATATTTATATCTTCTATTTTGACTTTGTAACCAATTTTTTAATAATGATTCTGTTTTAGGACATTTATTTTGAAATGCTAAATAAATATTTTGCCTAAAAGTCCCCAATTCTTTTGCAAGTTCAATTATTGTACTTGGCATTTTATTGGCTAATTTATTTTGCATTAAAATATCTTTTATTTTTTCTTGTTGTTTTTTTGTAATCATATTATTACCTATTAAAATATAATATCATCATCACTTACATCAAGATTGTCAATATCTTCATTATTAAAATCAAATGGATTTTCTGTATCACCCAAATTAAAATTATCTTCATTTGGTTCTTTTTCTTCTAATGTTGCATCACAATTAACAACAATATTATAATATTCTTTGCCATTATATGTATTTCTTGAAGCAGAAACTGCTGTGATTCCTTGAACTATAATTGTATCATCTTCTAACAAATTTTTAATTGGTTTGTTGATAAAAATTGTATATGTAGCAAGTTTTTCATATTGTCCTGTTTGTTGATTTTTTTTGTTTTCACTATGTGTAAACATTTGCCAAGCACCATGCTTGCTCTCACCTTGTTTTAAAAATTTAACTTTTAATTTTGTTCCTTGTTTTATAGGATAACCTTTTATTGCCATTTTATTTTACCTCTTTCATTAAAATTTCTAATACTTTTTTGCCATAATTTTCTTTTTTTGCAAACATAAATTTGCATCCATATTTTTCTTCCATTGTTTCCATTGCTTTACTCAATGCAGCAAAGTTAATTTTGCTCATTGGTTCACCTCTTCTATGAAATACACCATTTTTATAACCATTGCTCTTATAAACTGGTGATTTATAAAATCTTACTCCAAATGTATTATATATATTTTCATCTTCAATAAGAATTATTAATTTAATACCATTTTCTTGTGCTTTAATCAACTCTTGCTTGAATCTTTGGTGTTCTTCTTTATCACAAATGCAATGACCTATTTCTAGCATATCCATTTTTCTATCTATGGAAATAGTCATATCATGTAATAAAGCATAATCTCCCACATATAACTTACTACGAACTATGTTTATGCCTTGCTCTTTAAAATATCTTAATACATGTTCATCTTTGCCTATTTTTTGCCTAGTGTCTTGCACTATTGTTATTTTTTGCTCCATATTTTAACCCCTAAAATGGCAACCCATCACCAAAATCATAATTAGGTCTTTTTAATCCTAATTGATTTAATACTTCATCACTAATTAAATTTAAACTTATTTTTTTATTTTCTTCAAATGCTTTATTTAATTTAAGTGCTTGTGTTAATAAATTATTCATTTCAATATAATTAATAGGTATAATTTCAGTATGTTTTTTTAAGTTTTTTAAAGTTGTAGGTTTCTTGCCTTCAAAAACTTCTTGTTCAGTTTCTTCATCAAAAAATACCCACTCCATTGTAATTGTGTCATATCTTCTTAAAAATCCATAATAAAGCCCTTGATATACTTCTTGTTTTGGTGGACTGGCTTTAACATACTCATAATCTTTCATTGATTTACTTTTTACTTCAATTAAAGTTTTTTCTTCTAAAAGTTCTATGTCAATTAATCCACCAAAATATTTAAGTTCTTTAAAATTATCAAATTTAATTTCATACTTATTATAAGTTGTACATTTATGACCATCTCGCTCATATACGTGTTTAATAATTTTTTCTGCAAAATCTCCTCTTAAAAGATATTTTTTAGGTACATCTTCTTTTATTAATTTATGCATTTTTAAAAGCGTATCACCTATTTTGCTAAATGGATCTAATCCACATAATCCAACAAAACTATGCCCATATATTTTTCTTGGTTCAAAAATTTCATCAACAATTAAAAAATTATCTTCAATATGCATTTTTTAATTCTCCTTTGCAAAATTTGTTTTAATCTTAAATTCTTTTTCAAATTCTATTTTGGTGTATATTTTGTTTATTAAAAATGCACTTGCATGCAGCAATACAATCTCTTTACATTTACTTAAATTCATATATCTTAAATGTGTTTTACAATTTTCTTTTGACATATGTGTGCTAACTTGCCTTATATGTTTTTCCCTTAACTCATCATCTTCTGAACTTAATATTTCTTTTAATTTATCATCATCATAATTACACTCAATATACACTTTATCAAATTTGAAATTACTAACATTTTGTGTCATTAATGAAAAGTCAGTCCCAAAAAATATGCAACTATCTTTATCTAAAAACACAAACGCATTATTTTCAGTTTTCCCATGTTCAACTGGTATTGGTAATATTTTTATTGTTCCAATTTTTATTGCTTGAAGTGGTGTGAGTGCTTTTATATAATCATATCTATTTGAGCTTTCATATGTGCTATATACATCAATATACTCACTTACATAATCTGCACTTTCAAGATGATCAGAGTGAATATGAGAGCATAAGCAACAATCTAAATCAGTTAATATCATTTTATTAAAAGATAATAAATAATTTCTTAATGTTTTTTTATCTACACCACATTCCAACAAAATCTTTGTTTCTTCATTATGTAACAAATAGCAATTACCACTACTACTACTTGCAAATGCTTTAATATCTAACATTATTATATCTCCATATAAATCCACCAGCAGTTTTTAGTTTGCCTCTACAACATTTTATTATATCACTATTATCAATGTTTAAATCTTTACTTGCATACAATACACAATCCCAAGTTTTTATTACGTTACCTAATAAATCATATTGTATGACTGGTTTTTTATTTTTATCAATAGCTTTTTGTAAGGTTTTTAAATTGTTTTCTTTAAATTCTTTAGTTTCTCTATATGATAATAATGCTAGAGTTGATTTGTAACTATGATGTTGTAAACCAGTATCATATGCATGTTTCCTATTTTCACTCATAGTAACCCATTCTAAATTTTCTACATTATTGTCATTTTTTATTCCATTTTTGTGATTAATTTGAGGTTTGTTATGAGGATTTGGTATAAAACTCATTCCTACTAAACGATGTACTCTAAATGATTTAGGAACATTATTTTTATATAATATTACATATTTATAGCCATAACTATTTCTTAATTTTAAATTTTTTTTCTGTTTACAACTATAAACATTTCCTAAATTTGAAATTTTATATAAACCCTCATAATTTATAACATTTTCCCATATCTCTTGCATTTAATTATCATAATCCATTTCTATAACTTCGCCAGTTGCAACATTAACTTCAACATTCTCTTGGGCTTCTTCCACACTCTTATGTTGTGTTTCTTTTGCCCAGTCCATTTCTTGACTTTCTGCTAGAATTGAAATATCGTTCACAATTTCCTCTGGATATACCATAAATGCTCGAATGTTCTTATCATTCCACATTTCCCACGTGCAGGTCTTCTTTATCATCTTTGCACTATCTAAATTCCATACTGTTTTTTCTCTGCTTGGGCTTGCTTTATAAGCTCGTTCAATTCTATTTTTATCAATTCTAACAACATATTGAACAATATTGTTGCCTTCTTTAACATATGCAATTTTATATGCACCGATAATATTATCTAATTTATTTCTATCTATTTGTGTATTACGTTTATGACCTACAATTTTATCTAATCCTGTGTAGAAATCTTCTTCAACTAAAACTTCATCACCAATGCAAATTACATCTTCTTTAAATCTTAAAATTGGTTTAGTAAAATATCTAACCATTAATTTTTCTAATGTTTGATATTGAGGTTTAATAAAAATATCCATTTTTCCAGTTTTATTATTATTTCTAATATCAACATATAATTTATCTTGTTCAACACTTAATCCTAATTTAGCATAGCGTTTAATTTGTGAATAAAGTCCACAACCATTCACATCAATGTTGCTCCAATTATATTTATTTGCCATAACTTGTTTGTTGGCAGTAGTAATAATATCAACACATAATGTTTTTGTTTTTTGGTCTAATTCTTCTTCACTTGTTCGTGCGTATTCTACAACTTTGTCTAAAAATGTACTAACTAACGTTTTATTGGCAACTGCATTTTTCTTTTCTTCTTTTTTCTCAACAACCACATTTTGTTTTGGTTCTTGTTTTTCAATAATTTCAACTTTAGGTTCTAAATTCTTATCTTCTTCAATTGGTCTTTGATTTTTAATATTTTTTAAAGTTTCAAACAAATCTTCTTTTTTTTCTTCAATAGTCTTTTCTTGCTTTTTTTCTTCTTTTACTTCTTCTTTAGAAGCCATTGCAAAAATATCATCATAATTACTATTCATAAATTTTTCTCCTTATATTTATTTTAAAGTTAATTTTTTATCATTTGTTACTTGTGTAGCAAACACTTGTGATTTTGTAATACTTAATATTTCATCTAATCTTTCGTTATCAATATCAGCAAACTTATCAAAAATAATTGGCATATCTTCTAAATTTAATTTTGCTTTTAAATTTTCGATAAATGTAATTCCGATAAATTTTCTATGACCATCATTAATTCCTTTGTATTCAACGCCTTTTAATTTCAAATAGCAAACTTCTTTTTGAACTCCTGTGTTCTCATTTTCTTCAATAATTTCAATATCTAAAGTTGGGAACGCACTACTTAAATTATCTTTAATCATTTGCAATTTATTAGCTTTATATGATTTTGCTAAATCAATATTAACTTCATTCATTGCTTTTTGCTTTTTCCACAACTTAATGTTTTCTTTTACTTTATTTATATTCTCATATTGATTTTTAATAGATTCAAGTTCAGATATTTTATTATTTAATTCTGCAAATTTATCATTTTTTTCAACGTTAAATTTAGAAACTAACAAATTAATTTCCTTTTGAGTTTCTTCTACTTTTAATTCTAACTCTTTAACTTTTGAATTATTTTCTTTTTCTTTCTTCGCTTGCTCTAAATTTTCTTTTTCTTGGAAATATTGATTGCCTAGCGTTTCTTTTTCTTTGAATAACTTTTGCAATTCTTCTTCACATTCCTTAATCACTTTCTTGCTATTTTCTATTTGTTCCTTCCAATGATCAATTTGTGATTTTTTATTTTCGCAATCCTTTTTAATTACTTCTAAATAATCATCTTTTTCTTTTTTGTTTAATAAATAACCACATTTAGGACAAGTTTTTTCTTCAAATTCCAATTTATCTCTTTTTAAAAGCGTATTTATATAATTTGTTGTTTCAGCAATCTTATTTTCATTTTCACTAATTAATTTTTTAGCCTCATTTAATTTATTTTCAACTTTTGTAATCTCATTATTTTTAAAATTTCCTTTAACAACTAGGTCATTAATTTTCTTCTCAACCCCAAAAATCGTTTCTAATGCTTTTTGTTGCTCTACCCCAATAAGTTTACGAGTTTCTTCTAAAAGTTGATTACAAGCCAAATATTCAGGGTTATTTTCGATTTTATCATTAAACAACTCATTTCTTTTTGCAATTAAATCATCATACTCATTTAATGCTTCTAAATCTAAACTTTTTTGAGCATTTTTTACCCAACTCTCATTATTTGCAATATCTTTGTCATAAGTGTCAATAACATTTTTATATTTATTAATAACTTTTTGAATCTCATACTTTAATAATTGCATATCAGTCTTAATTGGTGCATATTGTTCTTCATTCACAATTTCTTCATCAGTTTTCAAATTTAAAACTTTTTCTAACAATGCTCTTGAAATTTTATAATCAATACTTCCAAAATAGTTGTAGTCCATTAAACTACGAATTAAATTGTAATCTTTTGGAATTATAACATTTCTATCTAATTTAATAATATTATATTTTATATAATCAAAATACTCTTTGCTACCATATTTTGCTCCATTAATTTTAAACTCATTTACTAATTTGTCATAGCGTAAATTACCTTCTAAATCTTCTTTGTATTTGTCATAATATGTTCTTTCAAGTTCTAAACCATTATCAAGTTTTAATGAAACTTTTATAATATCTCTTAAATTATTTTGATTTCTATTATCAGCACTTTGTTTACCATAAACAAGTGTTTCATCGCATAAAACCCACATAATTGCATCAATTACTGTTGATTTTCCAATTCCATTTGAACCACTAAACAAATTTAATCCATCTTTAAAATTAAATTCTAAATCTTTTAATCCTCTAAAATTTTCAATCTTCAAATTTTCAATTTTCATTTTAATTGTTCTCCTTTAATTTCTTTTCATTTTCTTCATCAATTATTTTTTTCCATATATCAAAGCATACAACATTTGGCACGTAAAATCCATAATTTTTAATTGTACATGTGTATCGTAATTGCCTTTGCACACTATACTCTTTTATTCCATACTTATGTGCTATAAATGGAAATATCTCTTTTATTGGCGTAAATGAGTGCTTTCTTTTTAATACACATAATGAAATAATGTCAAGCAGATAATAAAAACCTTTTAAATTATGATCTATACCCTTTTTAATGAGTTCTTTATAGATTCTTTTTCGTAGTTCTTTATTATCATTTAATAATTTTACATACTCACGATATTTTATTTCATCCATTTTATTCCTCCTTTCTTCTCTTCGCATTTAATTATATCATTAATAAGACAATGTGTCAATATTTTTTTAAAAAAATAAAAGAAGAAATTAGCTTTTACACTAAAATCTTCTTTGTTGTTTTGTTATTTAACTACCCAAAAGTCAGTTACGATTTCATTTGTACAATCAAAAATATCAAATACTACCCCATTAATAGCACATGTAATATGACCATCCATTCTTATTAAAAGCGTATTGTTAGGAGAACGCTTTGCTATTTCATCAACAGTCAATCCATTTCCAATAAAATGTGGTAATTTAAAATCATTATCTAATAACTTTTCATAACAACATACACATAATTCGTTGCACTTATAATAATCTGCATTATTTCTTAATAACATTACAACTTCAGAATATGGAATATCCATTGCTAGTTGTATTGCTCTAATCACACAATCTGGTAATTTTAAATTGTCTGGGTTGGCGTTGTAATATACAAAAGCCATATTATCACCCTCTTTTTTTACAAATTATTAATCTTCTTCTCCACCTTTTACGATTTCATAGAAGTGAGCACATAGTTTTTCTGAACCTTTTAACTCAGTATTTTTTCCCTCTAAAAAGTCTTTTGCCATTGCTAATGCTAAATGTGGATCACTCATAATTGATGGGTAATCACTCATCATCATATAGTATGTTGCAACAAATTCGTGTTCATTGTACTTATCGAACTTTACATCCATAGATCTTGCTTTATTGATGATTTCTTCTTTTGGCATATTGAACTTATCATATTTTTTTAGCTTTTCAATCCATTTATGTAAATGTTCTTCCCATTCTTTATCTTCTTCATTACTAGCATAATCATAGCCATAATCACGACTTCTGCCTCTTGCATAATCATTCATATAACCTTGATTATAATCATACATTGGTTGAACACCACCTATGCCATACATTTCGTACATAGGCATTGGATATTGTCCATATTGTTTATATCCCATATGATAATCTGCATTTGGATATTGGGGATTAGTTTTATAATCCATTCCATTATAATATTCTGGATAATCATTACCATAATCCATTCCTCTATCTCTCCCTCGCCTTGAAGGAGTTACATAACCACCTTTTGAACCATATGGATTTCTCCCATCATTCATCATTGGCATACGCCCATTTCTTCTCATTGCTCGATCTTTTAAATATCTATTCATTTGCTACTACCTCCTTTTTTGTTGCTCTTGTTGTGGATGTTCTTGCTGCAACTTGAACATTTGCAACAGCAGGAGTAGTTACAGTTCCACTAGGTAATGCAAGTAAATTGTCTGGGCATGTAGCGTAAATATTTCCTAATAATCTAAATACTCCACTAACTGTATTTGTTACTACACATGTTGAATATTTTGTTCTTGATTTAATTTCACAAGCTGTAACTTGAGTACATGAGTTTTTTTGTAAAGGAAATCTAATTCCATTTACTACAATATTTACTAATGCATTAATAGTTGTTGAGCCTGGAATTGCTTGTGCTACAACGATACATACTTTTCTTCCATTACCATAAACTCCATTTGGTATAGTAATATCTAAAGAATTTGTTGTAGGATCAAAATTTATTGCTGTTGAAACTATAAGATTGTTACAAAGCCTACAAATATTTTTACAAGTCATAATTAATCTCCTTTCAGTTTTTTTATTATTAATTTAATGTCTTGTTCTTTAAATGTAATGTATCCTCTTGAATATCTACCATAATATTTTTTATAATTCCAATTCATAAAATCAGTCCATTGTTTTAATGTTTTTTTAAAGCCTAAAAACTCAAAATAAATATTATTTCTTCTGTTGTTACTTTGAATTTTATTTTCTACCCATCTACAATTACTAGGTTCATAATTTCCATCATTATCAATTCTATCAATAGTTAGGTTATGTTCATAACCATTACTTATTGCCCAATTATAAAAATTTAAAAAATTATTTTTCCATTCATCACATATAATAATGCCTCTTCCACCATAATCTTTATATCTTTTATCATTTTCATTATAACATCTAGTTTTCATGCCATAATAAATTCGATATAATTTTGTGTTTGTCATATTATGTGTTGTTAATCTTTTGATAATGATTTTTTTTTGAAAGCAACCACAAGATTTTGATTTATTATTTATTAAATTGGATGAATTAACATACCCTATATTTCCACATTCACATTGGCATTTCCATAAACCTTTATGTGGACCTTTTTTTATTTTTTCAATAACAAGCCACATTCCAAATTTTTTACCTTCTAATGGTTTTTTATTTTTACAACCACAAGATTTTGTTTGACCATTAAGTAAATGTGCTGAAGAAATTGTTTTTATATTCCCACAATCACATTGGCATTTCCAAAAAGGTCTTTTTAAAGATTTTTCATAATCTCTTTCAATTACTAATAAATTACCAATTTTTTTGTTTGTTAAATCAATCATTTTTCTACCCATATAATATATCTCCTTCATCGATACATATATTATATGATACATTAGTAAATATTACAAGATTTTTCTCTACATTTTTTTTTAAAAAAAAGGGACATAGAGGTTGATTTCTATGCCCTTAATACTATACATATTTAATGTTATTAAGTT
>JAEDGC010000015.1 GCA_016297695.1 Bacilli bacterium | reverse complement strand
GACGATTATTTTGCTTTGTATTTTTAGTTCACTATGTCTTGACAAAAATCATTTTATGATAAATTTATTAAAAACGCTAATTTTCATTTGAAATTCCGTTTTATTAAGAAAAACTGCAATAAGTCTGATTATAGTTTATAAGATTTATAAATCAAGGGCGAATGAAATGAGTTTATGAAACCCTTGAATTTTAAATCTTATTGATTATAATAAGTTATACAAATAAAGTTCATCTTTATTTGTTATCAATAAATTAATTGATTTTTATACCTTTTATAGTAGTTACTATAATATCTAAAACGGAATTTAGTCTAAAAAACGGACTTTACTCTGTTATTTTTGTCGTGAAATAATTGATTTATTTTTATATAAAATTGTATATTTTTTTCAAGGTTATTTCCGTTTAAAATCAAAAAACCGGAATTTAGTCTAATAAACATAAAAATTTATCAAAAAGCGGAATTTAGTCTAAAAATTTGCGAAATTTATTAAAAAATTAAAAAATTAAACTCAAATTAAAAAAACAAATTTCTTATAGATTAGTTTTAGAAATTTGTTTTTATTTTTTTATATTTTATTCAAGTACAGCTTTTATTCTTCTAACTCCTGCTGAAGAAGCTTCTTCTTTTTTTATTTTAAATTTACCAAGTTCACTAGTATTTTTAACATGTGGTCCACCACATAACTCTTTAGAAATATTTCCAATAGAATATACTGTAACTCTATCTGGATATTTTTCAATAAACATACATTCAGCCCCTGATGCAATAGCTTCATTTTTATCCATTTCTTCTACTACTACATCCAAGCCTTCTAAAATCCATTGATTTACCAAATTTTCAATATTTGTTTTTTCTTCATCTGTTAATTTATGGTCACAGTTAAAATCAAAACGCATTCTTTCATCAGTTATATTTGATCCTCTTTGATGAATACTTTTATCTACTACTACTTTTAAAGCTGCATTTAAAAGATGTGTTGCTGTATGATATTTAGTTTCTACTTCACTATTTCCAGCAAGACCACCTTTAAATTTACCAGCTGAGGCAGTTCTTGATAATTCTTGATGAGCTTTAAATTTTTCCTTAAATCCTTCTACATCTACTTCTATTAGTTTTTCTTTAGCTAGTTCTTCAGTTAGTTCTAAAGGGAAGCCATAAGTATCATAAAGTCTAAAAGCATCATCTTTATTTAATATATTATTTGTTAATTTAGAAGTGATTTTTTCAAATTCTTTTAATCCTTTTTCCAAAGTACGATTAAATTTATTTTTTTCTGTTTTTAAAACTTCAATTACTGTATTTCTATTTTCTTTAATTTCTTCATAATATTTCTCATATTTATCCATAATTTTAATAGCAATTTGTTCTTCCCAATTAGAATTAATATCAATTCCTAATGATTTTGCATGACGAATGGCACGTCTTATTAATCTTCTTAAAATATAACCTTGATCAGTATTTGAAGGTTTAATACCTGATTTGTCAGCTGAAATAAAGACAGCTGTACGTAAATGATCAGCAATAATACGCATAGATTTTTCATTGCCTTCGTAAGGAAGATTTGAAATACTTTCAATAAGTTCTATAACATCTTTCCAAATAGAAGATAAATAATTATCATTTACTCCTTCTAAAATAGCCGTAGTTCTTTCTACACCCATTCCTGTATCAACATTTTTATTTGGTAAATCTTTGACACTACCATCTTCTTTTTTATTAAACTGCATAAATACATCGTTCCAAATTTCAACCCATCTTTCATCTTCTGGATCAAATTTTGCAGGAATTTCATCATTGCTTCTAAAATAAAACATTTCAGTATCTGGTCCACAAGGTCCCGTTTCACCAGCTATCCAAAAATTATCGTCCTTTGTTTGGGAAATTCTTTCTTCTTTTATTCCTAAACTTTTCCATATTTCGATAGATTCATTATCTTTAGCAATAGTTTCATTTCCAGCAAAAACTGTTACAGCTAATCTTTCAACTGGAATATTTAATACTTTTGTTAAAAATTCAAAACTCCAAGTAATTGCTTCTTTTTTAAAATAATCTCCTAAAGACCAATTACCTAACATTTCAAAAAATGTATGATGATAAGTATCTCCAATAACATCTAAATCATTTGTTCTTATACATTTTTGATAATCACATAATCTTGTTCCATACGGATGCTTTTGTCCCATTAAATACGGAATTAAAGGTTGCATTCCAGCTGTATTAAATAAAACAGACGGATCATTTTCTGGTACTACTGGAGCACTCGGTATTTGTTTGTGTCCTTTACTTTCAAAAAAACTAATATATAAATCTTTTAAATTCATCTTTGTTTCATCCTCTCTATTATCTTTATAACATCTTTTTCTAAATTTTCATCAAAATTATTATTTATTATAAAATCAAATTTTTGATAATCATCTAACTCTAATTCTGTATGATGATTTTTTTCATTTTCTTTTAAATCTCGCATACTTTTTGTAGAATTAACTCTAATTGTTATTACTTCATAATTACTATTGTTTTTAATATATTCTAATTCATGTGGTAGTCTTACATCACTTATAATAACATTATCAAATTTAGTTTCGTAAACTTTAAAATCTTCAATGATTCGATTTATCAAAAAATTTTCATCAATACTCCTTAATGAATCACCCATTGTTTGTAAAAACGCTCGAGGTTTTGTTATATCTCTTCCATCCCAATCAGTAAATTCTAAAGCAAAAAGTTTAATATATTTACTAAATCCCGTAATCACAGAATTTTCTAAATTCTTTTTTATAATGTTAGCCACTTCATTTTTACCGCTTCCACTTTTGCCAGATATTAAAAATACTTTCATTTTAATCACCATCTTTCATAAAAATACCACAAAATGCCAAGGAGCAATTTTTGCGGTACCATCCTTTATTTTACTTAATTTAAATATCGGTATTAACCCTATAGTCTCCTAAGGTAGCAGATATTATATCAAATTATTAGTTTACACCAACCACTAACTCTCTTCAAATTTGTTTATAATTCATTCCTTATTCTTCAACTATTTCATTATTAAATATATTTAATTTTCCAGCAACAAAATAATATATTACTTTTAATAAAGCAATTGTAGGTGTTGCTAAAATCATACCTACTATACCAAAGAAATGTTCAAAAATCAATAGTCCAATGATAATGGTAACTGGATGCAATTTCATTGTTTTACTCATAATTAATGGTTGCAAAACGAAATTTTCTAAACATTGAACAATAACTACAACAATAATTGTCATAATTCCAATAAATGTTGATTGACTAAATCCAATTACAACTGCGGCAATGCCTCCAATATAAGGACCTACATATGGAATTAAATCTGTAATACCACAAAATAATCCGAATAGAAGTGGTGCTTGTAAGCCAATAATTGCAAACCCTATTGAATCACCAACAAAAACCATTGTTGCTACAGTTAAAGTTCCATTAACACATTTTCTTACTTCAGTACTAATATTTTCAATTAATCTACTTGCATCTTCTTTTTCTTTTTGAGGAACTAAACTAATTAGATGCTTAGAAATTGAATCAAAATCAAATAACATATAAAGTCCAATAACTAAACCAAATCCAATAGTTACTAATTTAGAAAAAAAGCTAGTTACTATATTTAATATAAACTCTGGTAAAGAAGTAGTAAATTCAGTAAACCAATTTTCTAAAGTAGTAAATAAATTATTTTTAACACTAGTTATATCTATTCCATTTAAATGATTCATTGATTCAAACATTTTATTAGTTGCATCTTTAACTTCATTAAATATTTCTGGTAGATTTCCAACTAATTCATTTAATTGAGTATAAATAGTTGGAACTAATACTCTAATAAATACTACTAAAAATACTAAGAATATAGCATAAACAATTAAAGAACCAGCAATTCTAGGTATTTTTTTCTCTTCTAATTTTTTTACAGCTGGATTAAACAACCAAGCGATTATAAATCCAATAAATAGCGGAGATATTACTTTTAATAAAGTTTTAATAAATGTAAATACTCCCCAATCCTTTAGCAAAATAGATGCTAAAAATACTATTGAAACAATCATAACTACATAAAGTAATTTTAAAATTCTTTTAGACAAACCTATAACTGCATTAACTTCTTGAATATTAATTTCTTTGTTTTTAAATTTTAGCATAAAATCATTCCTTTTTATTATTATAATTAATTAATCTAAAAAAATAAAGAAAATTTATAATTTCAGTTATTTTTTTTACTAATTTCTTTTAATTCATAAAGTAAATTGATAGCTTCAATTGGTGTCATATTTAAAGGATCAATTTGTTTTATTTTTTCTTCAATTACACTTTCTTTCTTTACTTCATCAAATTCCATAGACAATTGAATTTTATCTGGAGCCTTATCTACTTTTTTATTTTCATAGAATTTTAAAATTTCATCGGCACGCACTACTACATCATTGGGCATTCCCGATAATTTAGCTACATGTATACCGTAACTTTTATCTATTGATCCTTCTTTTATTTTATGTAAAAAAATAATATTTCCATCTTCTTCTTGAGCAGATACATGGACGTTTTTTATACCATTAAATTTTTGTTCCATTGCTGTTAATTCATGATAATGTGTACTAAATAACGTTTTACATTTTATATTATTATTTACATATTCAAGTATTGATTGAGCAAGACTCATACCATCATAAGTAGCTGTTCCTCTACCAAGTTCATCAAATAGAATTAAACTATCGCTTGTAGCATTAATTATTGCATTTTTTGCTTCATTCATTTCGACCATAAATGTAGATTCGCCACTTACCAAATCATCACTTGCACCGATTCTTGTAAAAATTTTATCAATTATAGGTAAATTAGCAATTTTAGCTGGTACAAATGAACCCATTTGAGCCATTATTACTATTATTGCTAGTTGACGCATATAAGTTGATTTACCACTCATATTAGGACCAGTAATTAATAATGTATTTATATCTTTATTCATTATACAATCATTTGATACATATGAATTTTTACTAACTCTTTCTACCACTGGATGTCTTCCTTCAATAATTTCAATTATATGATCATTATTAAGCGTTGGTCTTACTAATTTATAATCATCACTTACTACTGCAAGAGAAGTTATTGCATCTATCTCACTAATTATAAATGAAACATTTTTTAAAGATATTAAATATTTTTTTACTTCTTCTTTAATCTTACAAAATAAATCATATTCTAAATTAATAATTTTTTCTTCAGCATTTAAAATCATTGATTCTTTTTCTTTTAATTCAGGAGAAATAAATCTTTCACAATTTGTAAGTGTTTGACGTCTTTCCCAACCAAGTGATGGATCTATTTCTTTAGCTTGCCCTTTACTAATTTCAATAAAATATCCAAAAACTTTATTAAACCCAACTTTTAATGTTTTTATGCCAGTTGTTTCTTTTATTTTATTTTCAAAATCAGCAACAAAAGTTTTTCCACCACTACGGATGCTTTTTAATTCATCTAATTGTTCATTATATCCTTCTTTTATTAAATATCCTTCTTTTAATGAAACTGGTGGATTTTCATATATAGATGCATCAAGTAATTCGTATAAATCATCATGAGTGTCAATTTCATATTCAAAATCTAATTTTTTTATTATTTCTTTTAAATTTGGTAAAACTTTTAGACTATTTTTTAGTTGTAATAAATCACGAGCATTTAGATTACCACATGCTACTTTCCCACAAAGTCTTTCAATATCATAAATTTCATATAATGTATTACGAAGTTCATCCTTTAAGATAAATTCTTTATTTAATTTATCAATTTTATCATATCTACTTTCAATCATTTTTTTATCTTTTAAAGGATTTAATAACCATTGTTTTAACATTCTAGATCCCATAGATGTTTTGGTTTTATCAAGTAACCATAATAACGAATAAGTTCTTTCTTTTAATCTTAAAGTCTCAATTAATTCTAAATTTCTAACTGTATGAACATCCATTAAAAGATATGAATTTTTATCTATTACTTTCACTTCATTAAAGTGATCTAACTCTTTTAATTCTTTAACTACTAAATAATATAATAAATGTTTAATACCGGTTTTATATCTAATATCTGTAACACTATTTACTAATTCTTCATATCTATCTTCTAAATATTCATAAGAAATATTTATATCTATTCCATAATTATTTTTTAATAAATCTGTTAAAGATTGATCATTTTCATCTGCTAAAATTAATTCTTTAATATTTAAATTTAATATTTCATTTATAACTTTTTCTTTTTGATATGGTATTTCTAAAATATTTAAAGATCCAGTAGATACATCAGCATATGTAAGAATATATATATATTTAAAATCAAGTAAACTTGCTATATAGTTATTATCATGTTCATTTAGTAAATCATTATCAACGATTGTTCCTTTACTTATTACTTGAACAACTCCTCTTTTAACTACTTTATTAGTAGCTTTAGGATCTTCTAATTGCTCACATATTGCTATTTTATAACCTTTACTTACTAATTTTTCTATATATGGTTTTACTGAATGAAAGGGAACTCCACACATCGGAATTTTTTCGTCTAAACCAGCATTTTTCCCAGTAAGCGTTAATTCGCACTCACGAGATGCAATTATTCCATCTTCAAAAAATAATTCATAAAAGTCCCCTAATCGATAAAAAAGTAATTCATTTTCATAATTATCCTTTATTTCCATATATTGCAGCATACCTGGACTTAATTTACTTCTATCAACTTCACTACGTTTCATAATACCACCCTTAAACATTAATTATTATAGCATAAAAAAAAGAATAATTTAAATTCTTTTTCTAGTAAATCCAACATTTTCAACAAAAAGACTTTGATTGTATTTTTCTTTTAAAAAATTATCAATTTCCTTTTCAATTATCATTGTATAAAAAATATATGCACTACTTATTTTTAAATCATAATCATATTTTATAGTTTCAACTTCTTGTTTAACATCCAAAAAGTTTTCTTGATTTAATATTTCGTCTCTATAATTTTTGGGTAATGAAGAAAGAAATCCAATTATCATTGTTTGATAAAAACTATAAACGTATTTTAAATCATTAACATTACCATTTTCTACTACTATTTTAATAAATCTTTCAAAAGTAAATATTATTTCATTTTTCAAAGTTTCATTATGAGCTAAAAATGTTGAAAAATTCTCATTAAATTCATCTATATCTTGATTTAAAATTTTATTTTTTGTTTCTAAATCTAGTATATCAAAAAATGTTTTTGAACTTACAAGAAAAGTCTTTTTAAAGAATACTTTTAATTTATTTTTTTGCAATTTGCTTATATCTTTTAAATATATATTTTTTATACTAGTTAAATCAATTTCAATCTTTTCACCGATTTTTTCTAAATAAGATATTATATAATCATTATTCATTTTTTCGCTTAAGCTAATAATATTATTAAGTATTTCTAAAATGCTTTTATTTTTATTATCATATAAGTTTGTCATAAAACCCATCCCCTTTGAAACAATGTGTATTATAACACAATAATATTAATAATTTCTACTATTAATTTAAATTTTTTTAAAAGCTATATAACATCCAATTATTACAAGTAATAATAGTAATAAATTTATAAAAAGTTTTTTATTATATTTTATATATGTAATTATTTTATTCATTTTCATTCTCGCTTTCTAAATATTTAACTGCATCACTCAATGTCTTAACTTTTACTATTTTTAATTTTAAATTATTTTCTTTTTTTACTTTTAAAGCTTCTTCATAATTATCTTCTGGACATAAGAATATATCAGCTTTTTTATAAGAACCTAAAATTTTATATTTTATTCCCCCAATTTTACCAACATTACCATATTCATCAATTGTACCTGTTCCAACTATTGTTTTACCTTTAGTAATATCTTCTTTAACAAGAGAATTATACATTGCTAAACTTGTCATTAATCCTCCACTTGAACCTGATTCACTATTTTTAGTTTTAATTGTAACTTCCGGATTTGTTTCTATATCAAGCAAGATTGTAGATACAACTCCTAATTTTTTTTCATTTTCAATTAAAGAAATAGTAGATTTAACTGTTTTTTCTTGATTATCTCTAATTATTTTAACTTCAACTTTATCACCAATATTTTTTTTATTAATTATTTCTATTATATCGGAAGTACTTTTAACAATATTCCCATCAACAGATAATATTTCATCATTTATTTTTAAATTAGATTTAGAATCTTTTAATACATATGTTACTTTCAATATTTCATTTTTTATTTTAATTTCTTTTCCAGCTAATTTGTAGGCTGAAATTATTGCATTATTAATTCCTTCTTGCATATAAATTTTATCAATTTCAATTGTTTCTTTAACACTAGCTCCCTCATATACAACGTCTTCTTTTTTTTGTAAATCCCAATTAGGAACTACATAACTTAGAAGGATATATGGAAGTGAACTTCTAATCATTGAAACATAACTCATAGCTAATTTTCCTTCTGTTTCATATCCATTTTTTACTTCAACCCTTTTTGCTAAATCAATAGTTCCTCCAGGAATATATATTGCAAATGGAAGTTCTACAGTAAAAAGCAATATTATTAAAAATAAAGTAATTAACCGTTTATAATTTTCTTTAATTATTTTTTTAAAATATTCATATATTTTAGTAATCATTATTTTATTCACCTATTTAATTATACCAGCTTAAGGAGCAAATATGAAATATATTTTAAAAAATATTAGTATTATATCTTTTGCATTTTTATTTATATTCCTATTATTTAAAGATCCTTTAATAAGTAAAGAAAGTATAAATCAAAGTTTTAGTTTATGGTTAAACAACTTAATACCTTCACTTTTCCCAATGATTATAATTAATGAAATACTAATTAATTATAATTTTCCAATAATAATATGTAGTTTTTTTTATAAATTGATGAATAAATTATTTAAATTATCTTTTAATGGAACTTATATATTTATTATGTCCTTGTTTATTGGTACTCCAGCAAATGCCTTACTAATTAAAAATCTATTAAATAATGATATGGTAAAAAAAGATGAAGTAAATAAATTATTATATGTCTGTTATTTTTCTAACCCTTTATTTTTGTATAATATGCTGTTACTTATATTTTCTTCTTCAAAATTTGCTATTAAAATTATTTTAATTCACTACTTATCTAATTTTATTATTCTATTTTTAATTAGAAATAAATTTGTTTCCCAAGA
The DNA here is from genome assembly GCA_016297695.1 of Bacilli bacterium. GTDB lineage: Bacteria > Bacillota_I > Bacilli_A > RF39 > UBA660 > RUG14121. The sequence goes on along the minus strand of JAEDGC010000015.1, from coordinate 26,630 downwards.
AAACAACAAAATTCATCTAAAAAGTATCTCTTTAGAAAAATTAATACCACTTGCTACTAAAAAAGCAATTAATTCTTTGATAACTATATTAGGAGTAATTTCTTTTTATATATTAATATCAAATTATTTTTGTAAAAATTCATTGATTAAGGGATTACTTGAAATAACTACTGGTTTAAATTCTTTAGTTTTAAGTACTTCAAAATATAAGGATATAATAAGTATTATAATAATTAATTTTGGCGGTTTAAGTATAGCAACTCAAATAAAAAGTATCTTAGAAGATACCAATTTAAAATTTATTAATTATTTTAAAGGAAGATTATTCCAAACAATTATTTCTTTAATTATATATTTTATAATTTTTATTTTAATTTAGCGTAGTAGATTCTATTGTAGATCCACTATAATTATAGAAAGTTAGAATTATGTTATCCATCTGACTATCATTATCTCTTCTTAATGTTGAATTATCGATAATTATTGGAATATTAATTCTAATAATTTTATCATTTCCATCACAACCTTCATTTGAACATTTTGTAACACTAAGTACAACATCAGTCTTTTTAATATAAGTTTCTTTGTTATTTTTTTCTATCATCCATTTATAGTTTTTGTTATCGGTACTTCTATATTTAATGTATTCTTCGCCATTTTGTGTAAACGCTTCAATTTTAGCTAAAAGAGAAGAATCAGTATTAATATTTATTACTAATTTATTTTCTTCACTTTCACTATCATTAATACTATTAATAATTTTACCATCTAAATCAGTTTGAATAGTTTTTATAATTTCTGCTCTATTTATTTGGTTTTTTGTATCGTAAAGTTCATTTCTTTTATCATATCTGACATCTATTAGCATTTTTACTAAAAAAACCATTACAACGGCAATAATAGCTATACTTACCATTAGTTCAGTCATTGTAAAACCTTTTTTATCCATTAGATAACACCTTCTCCGTTAATAATTTTAAACTTGAATAATAGAAAGTACAAGCACTTTCTCTTTTGTTTAAACTTTGAATCATTTCATTTTTATTTTCAAATTTTTTATCGTCTCCATTTTCCATTAAAATTTGGTTAGGATCACAAGAAGAGCCATCAACTCGTTCTGCATACATAACTATTATATAAGCTTGATCATCACCATCAGATGAAGTATCAATTGATTTTAAATATTTATATAAATCGCTTGATATTTTATTTTCAATTTCATTTGAAATTTGTTTTTTTCGAACTATCAAAATTGTTTGAACATTTAAATCATTATAAAGTCTACTAAAAAAATTTTTTCTATCTGAATTACCTTTATTTTGTAAATCATTATTTTGAACTTCACCATAAAATAAATCATTATCATTAATTGAAATATATATTAAATCATCTTTTTCACTTATTTTATTTCCAATAATGACATTTCCTTCTTCATCTTTCATTTCTAACAAAAATTTTGCTATGGAATATGTTTTATAAATAAAAGCTGGATCATCATACCTAGATAATCTTCTTTCATTACTTATTAATCCCATATAAGATGAATAAATAACTAATAAAGAAACTATTAAAACAACTACAACTATCATAGTTTCTACAAATACAAAACCATTCTTCTTTTTCATAACTATTCTCCTACTATTTGATTATAACACGAAATAAAAAAATAAGCACTATTTTATAAGTGCATATTTTTTATTTATTCATATTATATTATAGGTGATATTTATGTGTAGACCACCATGTAGAGGTAATGGCTTTTTTACTATTTTAGGAATATTTATCTTATTGTTTTTGATATTCTATCAAGTATTAATAACATTAATTATCCCTATTAGATTTAATTTGTTCATATTGTTTATCGAAGTAATATTACTCATTTTCTTGCTTTATCGAATAATATGGCCTTATTAATTCTTCAGTTTTAAATATATAATCTAAAATATTTCTAACTTCCTTACAAGTAGCAAATTCATTATCTTTTATATCAATTTTTTTAGGCAGAGAAATTACTATGAATAATAGTTTTTTTTCACTTTCATTTAGCTTAAATTTATTTTGATACGAATCAAACAACGTTTCAAAGTCTAAATCAAAATAATTATTTTTATAAAAATTGATTAAGTCTAAAACTGGACTATCAATTTTACTTTTATCCCAGCTAATTAAATAATCTTTATCATTTTTTACAAAATGATCTAAAGATAAATTATTGTGTATCAAAGAAACCCTTTGTTTATTTTCATTTTTAGTTAATTCAAACCATTCATTTAATTCTTTACTACAAAAATCAAGACAAGAAAAAATTTTAGAACTATTTCTTATAAGAAAATATTGACTAGGGCTCATATATTCAATATTTTTTATACTATTAAAAAGATTATCATAAAAGTATTGTAAATAATCAATATTGCTTTTTATTGAATCATATATACTTTTAAAAACATCATCACTTACTACTTTGTAATAAGTAGTTTTATTATGCAAAAGACTAACAACATTTATTAAATCTAAAGCCTTTTGTTCTTTTGGCATATCTACATCTTGAACATATTCAAAAACATTTACATCACTTCTTGAATCATCTATTAATTTAGGAAAATAATCAAAATTTCTACTTTTTAAATAATTATAAATGGTTTTAATATCATTTGTCTTTTTTTTTACAACGAAATCACCACTCATAGTTTGTAATAATGTTACATTTCCTTTTAATGTATACCTATAAGGTTTATAAATATTTTTTAATACTTCTAAAGAATTATTCATCCTCTTCAACTACAATAAGTTTTTCACCAACTTTAAATTCATTTAAATCATTATATTCGGCTAATAAACTAGCATTTGAATTATATAGCGCACATATTGATTCAATTGTTTCTGATTCTTTTATAATATGAATGTGATAAGTTGTATATTCATTATCATTTTGGTTTATTGAATCAATAATAGTTTTTTCGTCATCTTTATCAATTCTTTGTAATGAATCATCATCTTCACGGGTTATTTCTTCATCTTCTTTAGCAATATCATTATTTTCTTCATTGACTATTTCATCTATTTCTTTTGTATCAGTATTGAGCAATTTTTCGACATCTTCAACTATATCTTCTCTACTTTCATCTTTTTGGGCATCAAAAGTAAACTCAATATTAACCTTTAAAATATTATCATTTAATATGTCATAAGAAAAATCAGTTATTTCAAAATTTAAAGTATCCGGAATTATTTTTTCGGTTAAATCAACACTAAATGGTAATTTATAAAGAAATGTTTCTTTATTGACACTTAGTTCATGGGTTTTATAATCTCCTGAAACAATGAATTCTCCATCAATTGTATCTTGTGTACAATTATAATTTTCTTCTAATGAAATACTTGTAATTTCACTAATCTTATTTTCAAAGTTAATTTCTTTAGTAAATGGTATTACATTCTTCATAAAAATCAAATCCTTTCTAATAAAGAATATGTAATACACTCAGTTATAATTCACTTTTTTTTATTATATAAATTTTATTTTTTTTATAAAATGCATAAAATATTTGTTTTTCATCTAAATTATTTTTATATATTTCTTTACGTACCCAATTTATATCTTTATGCAAATATTTCAGTGTTTCTTTTTGAATTATTCCATCTAAAATTAAGGGCATTGGAAAACTTGATTTGGTTTTAAATATATTGTATTTAAACACAGAAAGTTTACCATTTGGTTCTAAGAAAGCATACTCAACTTCATCAATTGATTTTATTGATTGTTGGCGCAAGCTTAACAACAAATCATCCATTGTATATCTTTGTTTTACTAATTCTTTATAATTTAATTTACCATTACATATTAATATTGAAGGTTTTCCATCAAAAGTTGTTCTAAATTTTCTTGATTTAACCGAAATAGAAGCAAGAATTACCTCAAGAATTACTAAGATAATTATAGGTATTACAGTATAAAAAATTGAATCTTTTATGTTTTCTATACTAATAGCTACTAATTCTGCAATAAGTATTGATATTATTAAATCTATTATTCCAAGTTGACCTATTTCTCTTTTTCCCATTATCCTATAAGAAAGTACTATAAAAAAATAAAAAAATAAAGTTCTAATTATTACATTTACCATTTGCATTTTTATCACCTAAATTTATTATGTTCTAAAATAGTAATATTTAATCATATATTTAGTAGGTGATTAATTTGAAATCAATTTTAAAAAAAATCAAAACTTATTTAATATTTTTAATAGTAATTTTAATTATTGTAATGATTCTATCTTTATTAAATTCTTTTGGAGTATCTAAATCTATTACGAATATATTAAGCATTATTTCTACTATTTTATTATTTTTAATTATCGGGTATACTAGCGGAAAAAAATGTGAGAAAAAAGGATATATAGAAGGTATTAAAAAAGGAACATTATTAGTATTAATATTAATTATTATAGGTTTAATTACTTTTGATTTTAGTTTTAAAACAATTATTTATTATTTAATACTAATTTTAACAACAATATTTGGAGCCATGTTAGGAATAAACAAGAAAAAATAATAGTTTATCGCGATAAACTATTATTTTTATTTTTTAGTATTTCCAATTCTATTATCTTGTCTATTGAAATATTTTCTTGTTTACAAAGATCTATTATTTCATCTGTATTTTCTAATCTAATTATTGGTTTATCAACAAATTTTAAATTATTTTGCTCAATAAACCCTATTTCTTTATTTGATAAAAGTACTCTTGTTCCTTTAGAATACAAAGGAATATATTGTAAAAACATTTCAACAAACTTTGATGATAAGCCATTTGTTTCAACTGCTTGTCTTAAAACTACAGGAATATTTTTTACACTTATTTCATTTTTTATAACATAATTTAATAAATAATCATACTGTCTTGCGACATTAATGATTTTAGAATATATTATTTCACTTTTATCATCACTTTGCATTGTTTCACTACTAACTTTTAATAATCCTTTACCATCTTCTCTTTCATTTAAATAAAGAAAAATATTTTTTACAACAGAAGGTATTTCATTAATTTTATTTAGCGTTGTATATGTGTAAAGTGGATAAAGTCTTTCATCATATTTCAAAAATATACTGTCCTCATAACCAGGAAATGTTGGTTTTTCTAATCTAGGAAAAATTGTTTTTTTAAAAATTTCTGGGGATTTATATTTTTTACCAATATCTAAAAGTATAGATGCTGCTGCTAAATAATCTAGTTTTAACATTTTTTTACTATAAATTTGTTGTTTATTATACACACTTGCAATAAATGTACTCATAATACATATATTAAATTTATGCATAAAATCATTTTCATCTACTCTAAAATAATGATTTAAATTTAAAACTGGATAAGGATTAATTAATACTTTAGAAGCTACCTCTTTAGATAATTCTAATATTTTAATATAATCTAAATTATTATAAGCTTCTCTAATATAATCATACAAAACAAAAGTAGAATTTTCTTCTATTTCACCATTAGTTTTAACATGAATACTTTTTACTCCTCTGCTTTTTAACTTTGCTAAATCAAATTCGGTTATAATGCGATCTTGTATTATTATTGGATATGTTTGAGGATATGTTTGATTTTTTTCATAAATATTGTATTTAGAAATCATTCCTGGTTCTACACTGTTAATATTTATTTTCATTATTTACTCCCTAAAGTTGTTTATCATCGTATCCAAGTAAATACAACCCATAACTAATTTTATTATATAATTCATTTAGTTCTACAGCATTATTATTTTCTTTAGCTAAACATATTTTAGTCCACAGAGAATAAAGTTTTTTATATTCTTCTAACATTTTTTCTTTAGTATCTAAATCAGTTGGATTATTTAATTTAGCATAATAATCATTTAAAGAGGAAATAATGAAACTATCAAAGTCTTCATAATCTCCAGAGCCAATTTTAATTAATGTCTTTTTTCCAGTTTGTACAAAAGGAATTTTATAAATATCTAAATTTTTAAGAAATTTACTTATTTTTAATTTTCCAATAAAATTATCTTTTTCAAATAATTTAATTTTTATACTTTGACTAGCTGATATCATAAAATCACTCTCTATTCTATAAAATAGTATACACTATTTTCATTAAATTTAAAAGAAAAAAGAGATATTAATATCTCTAATTATCTAAAAAATAATATATAAATCATAAATAGAAGATAAACAGTTAAAACTATAATACCATTAATCCTATCTGCTTTACTACTTTTATCCTTTATCCCAAGAGCCATTGTAGTTAAATATCCTCCAATTAATCCGCCAATATGGGCAGCATTATCAATTCTAGGATTCATAAATCCAAATAATAGATTAATTAATATTAAAGGAATTATTTGAGATTTTAAAACACTTCCAAGATATAATCTATAATGATATCCAAAATAAAGTAAACTTCCCAAAAGTCCAAAAATAGCTCCGGATGCTCCAACTGAAATTCCACTATTAAAAACACATGACATTAAACTTCCACTTAAAGCACTTACCAAATAAACTGATAAGAACTTAAACTTGCCTATGTAATTTTCTAATTGATTTCCAATTATAAATAAAGCATACATATTAAATAGTAAATGAAAAATAGATGCATGTAAAAATGCTGATGTAATTAGACGATGGATTTCTCCACCTATAACTGCTTCTTTTAAATTACCACCAAATAAATACAATATGCTTCCATTAATTCCTAATGGATTTGCTCCAAAACCTAACATAATAGCAAAACATAATATACAAATTGCAATTATTATATTAGTGAATAATATTTTTTTTGGCTTAAATGTTTCTTCGTAAATTTTGTTTTCTTTTTCCGTTTTTTTGTTAATATCATTAGTAACATTTATAATTAATTCAAGTCCTTCTTCATTTTTGATTATCTTTTTATTTATGTTGGGAAAGACATCAGTCATAGGTTTAGTATTAACATCATTTATATCATTAATAATGATAGATTCAATATTTTTAATTTCTTTTAATTTTACATTCTCATTTACATCCAAAAAAATATTTAATACATTCATTTTTAGAGCTAATGTTTTTTTCTTTATTTGCTTCATAACATTTTGAGTTTTAAATATATCCATTTTAAATTGTTCTTCGTTATGAATATAATTTGAGTTGATTCTTATAATTCTGTATGGTCCTTCATCATTTTCTAACCACACTTCATCCTTTACTCCTCTTACTACAATTGGAGTATAATTTTCTTCAGTTATAAAATAATGTATTAAACGCATCACAATATCATCTTTTTTTTGAATTACTACATCGTTCATTATTATTCCTCCAATATGTGTATTATACTACATAATCAAGTTTTTTTCTACTCTGTTCTTAAAGCCACTACAGGATCTTTTTTACTTGCCATTTTAGCAGGAATAAATCCTCCTATTAATGTTAGTATTATTGATATAACTACTAAAATAATAGCGTGAACTGGATTTAAAACTGCCACATTTTTTAATTCAGTTAATTTTTCTAAAATTATATTGGCTGGTATACATAGTAAATTTGCAATTATTATTCCTAATAATCCAGAAGTTATTCCTATTATAAAGGTTTCAGCATTAAATACACGAGTAATATCTTTATTTCTAGCTCCTAATGCTTTTAATATTCCAATTTCTTTAGTTCTTTCTAAAACACTAATATATATAATTATTCCAATCATTATAGATGAAACTATTAATGATATAGCAGAAAATGCAATTAAAACGATAGTAACACCATCCATTATATTTCCAGATAAAGATGCAATCATTTGGGCGTTATCGGTGTATATAATTTTATCTTCTTTTTTAAGATTTTCATTATAATTATCTAGATACTTTAATAATTTATCTTTTGATTTAAAATTTTTAGGATAAATTTGAATATATAAAGGAGCAGTTTTTGCACCTAAGTAACTTAAAACATTATTTAATGATTCTTGACCTTCTTTAGTATTTTTATCTATTGCTTCGCCAGTTAAAACATTATAATTAACATTTTTTTGTTCTTTTATGATTTCTGAATTTTCATTTAAAGACATTATTTCTTTCATTAATGCTTCTTTATAACATATACCTGTTCCACTAAATTCACCAAACTTATTTTTTTCTTTACCTCTTAAAATTCCAGTGATTTTTAAGGTAATTGCATTTTTATTTTCATATAATTTTTCTAATTCAGTATTTGGAACAAATGAATTATATACCTTTTTATAGTAATCATCATTTAAAATTATTTTAAACTCTTTATTTAAAATTTCATCAAAAGATATTTTATCTTTTTCAGTATATCCTAGTGCTTTTAATGTTTCTAAGTTCAAATTATTATAGGCATCAACTAATAAAACTGCTTCATTATAATTTTGACTCATTTTTCCATAAATTATTTCAAAATTATCTGTAATAACTGCATCTTCTTTTCCTGAAACACTTTCTGGAAGTGGGAAAATTAAAGACGAATCAAACGTTGTTACTTTATCATTATTTTTATATAAAATATTTAAATTAGTAGATCTAATATAACTAATACCTCCAATTAAGTTTTCATCAACTTTTTCTAAATAATCAGTAAAATCCATAGTTATATTATTTTTATGTGTTAAATTTCCAAAACTTACCATAGGATAAATATTTGTATCATCACTATATTTTTTTTCATTTTTTGGTATATTTTTAGCTACTTCTTTTTCATCATCTATTGATACTTCTGGTGCAATAGAAATTGGCATTTGTGATAATGTGTCACGTTCAAATTTATCTATTTGTTTTTGAAAACCATTGGATAAAGCTAAAATCAAAGCAATACCGATAATTCCAACTGAAGAAGCAAAAGAAGTTAATAAAGTTCTACCTTTTTTTGTTTTAATATTATTAAAAGATAATTTTAAAGCTGTAAAAAAGTTCATTTTAGTCTTTTTTATTATTATCTCTTGATTATTTTTTTCCTCTTTTTTTATTGGATTTGAATCACTTATTAATTCTCCATCTTTAAATTCAACTATTCTAGTAGCATAACGTTTTGCTAACTCAGGATTATGTGTAACCATAATTACAAGTTTATCCTTAGCTATTTCTTTAATTAATTCCATAATTTGAACACTAGTTTTAGAATCAAGTGCTCCAGTTGGTTCATCTGCAAGAATAATTTTAGGATCATTTGCAAGTGCTCTTGCTATTGCTACTCTTTGCATTTGTCCGCCTGATAATTGATTTGGCTTTTTATGAGAATGTTCTTTTAATCCAACTTTAGTTAATAATTCTAGCGCTTTTTTTCTTCTTTTTTTAAATTTAACTCCACTTAAAGTTAACCCCATTTCAACATTTGATAATACTGAAATATGATTAATCAAATTATAACTTTGAAAAATAAATCCAATGCAATTATTTCGATATGCATCCCAATCTTTATTTTTTAATTTTTTAGTAGATTTATTATTTATAATTAAATCTCCACTATCATAACGATCTAATCCACCAATTATATTTAAAAGAGTTGTCTTTCCACTACCACTTGGTCCCAATATTGCAACAAATTCATTTTCTCTAAATTCTAAATTAACTTTTTTTAAAGCGTGTTGAACAAAATCACCAGTTTTATAACTTTTATTAATATTTTTTAATTCTAACATTTCTTTCTCCCTTTCAATAAATCCATTTAATAGATTAACATTTTTTTTAATATATTTCAATTTTGATATTTAACCCTTCTATTAGTTATATTACCGAAAAATGTTATATTTCCTTTTTTTAAACAAAAAAAGTATTAATTTTTTATTTAATACTTTAATTTTTATATAAGTTTTTAATTCTTTTTAATTATAAAGATTAAGTAAACATAAAAATTTAGTCATTGACAAGATAATTTTAATAACTGTAAAGTTTATCATAAAACCGTTTTATTTAAACAAATTCTTTTTTATTATATCTAAATATATTAGCTAATAATAAAATCAAGCATAAAACAAAACTTACTATTATCATTTTTATATCAATTGAAATATTGGTAATAACATTTCTAATATCTGATAATGTAAATGCTGAGAAATATTTTAAAAACTCAGTATTTTCTGATAAAGATGATAATATATTAAGAGCATAACTAATTATTACTACTCCTAAACTAACTCCTAACATTGTTTTAGTTTTACTAGTAAAAGTTGAGATAAGCATACATAAAAAGAATAAAACGTATGAAGCAAATAATGGTGTAATACTTAATAAAATATATTGTTTTTCATTAAAACTTCCACTTAATTCTAAGCCAATATAATTAAATAATCCTATTACGATTGTTAAAGCTGTTATATATATTATTCCAACTAAACATTTACTAAGTACTATACTTGATTTTTTTATTGGCAAAACCCCTAAATATTCACTTGTTTTATCACTTTCTTCTTTTAATAAAATATTAGAACCTAGTATTCCAGAATAACATCCAATTATTAAAAGAACGAAAATAAATCCTTCTGATTTAAGCCATCCATATACACTATCTATTGAAGATAAATCCATATTAAAGGCTTTTAATATTTCTTCTGGAAATGCTTTTAACATTTCATTTAATGATTCAACTTCTGGTCCATTTACAATAGAAGGATATATTAAAAATACTATTAAATAAAGTGCTATTGAAACTAAAGCCCATACACAAAAACTTTTAAAATTTACTTTTAATTCTCTTTTAAACATATTAACCCTCCTATTCATAATAATGTAAGAACACATCATCTAAAGTTGCTTGCTCAATATATAATTTACTTATGTTATAATTTGATAATATCTTTATTAATTTATTTACTTCAATTGTATTTTTAAATTTTATTGTATTATCCTCATGAGATATAACTTCAATATTTAATTTTTTTATTATCTTTTCACAAGAATCTGATGACAGTGTTACATACGATAAACTTTTATCTAGTAATTGGCTAATAGGTTCTACTTTCAATAATTTTCCTGATTTAATTATCCCAACTCTATCACATATTTTAGATATTTCATTTAAAACATGTGTTGAATATAAAATAGTTGTTCCTTTTTGTTTTTCTTCTTTTAATAAAGAAAAAAACTCTTTCTGAATTATAGGATCTAATCCACTTGTAGGTTCATCTAAAATAAGAAGTTTTGGCTCATGCATGAAAGCTAATACAATACCTAATTTTTTAGAGTTACCCAATGACAAATTTTCTACCTTTTTCTTTTCGTCTAGTTTTAGTCTTTTTACTAATTCTTTTCTTCTTTTACTTAAATCTCTATCATAAAACTTTTCATGAAAATCCAACATTTCTTTAACTGTTAAATCATCATATAAATTAATTTCACTTGGTAAATAACCAATGGATTTTTTTATTTCAATATCATTTTTATCTAAAATTTTTCCGCCAAAGTAAACTTCACCAGACGTTTTATTTATTAAGTTTAAAATTGATCTAATAGTTGTTGATTTACCAGCACCATTAGGACCAATAAACCCAAATATTTCGCCTTCATTTAACTCAAAAGATACGTTTTTAACACCTAATGTATTACCATAATATTTAGTTAAATTTTTAACATTTAAAATTTTATTCATGCAAAAGCCTCCTTATACTTCATATAGATATTTTATCATAATATAATAAACTTGCTATAAATTTTGTATGATTTATTTTTTTACAGCTAATACATAACACACCCCTTTTGGAGCTATTATTTTTTCGCTTGGATTTATTGTATTATAATCATAAAAATATTGTGTTGTCATATCTTTGTTATCTAAAAATTCATATATTTTTAGGTTGTTATTTTTGTTTGATTATATTCATAAATACTACCAGCTTTGTCACCATATATTCCACCTAGCATTTTTCTCACCCATATAGATTGTAACAAATTTATGATAAAAAGTCTTTAAATTAAATATTTACCTTTTCTCGACCTAAAATAAACAAATTTTATTTTAAATTTAAATCTAAACGTTTCAAATAATTTAAATTTTTACTAATAACAAGCAAGTGTATTTATATCAATATAAATAACAAATCTGAAATATACTTCATTTAAAAATTAGATTCATTTCATTTATTGGTTCAATCACACTGGCCAAAATATCCTGTTATTATATCCCCCGTTTCATTTTCAACCACAGTACCATTATTAATATAGAGTTCATATTCTTTTAAATCAATCTCATTATCATTTTTTATAGGACTATTAAATGTATTTTTATAATAATAAAATTTATTGTTTACTATTTTAAAAATTTTTCCATCAAAATCTTTAATATTAATAAAACAATCTCCAACTTCATCATTAATACTATTATGCGAATTTATTTCTTTCAATATATTTCCATTATCATCTAAAATAAACGTATCAGCAGCCCAAGTATAAAATGAAATTACTAAGTAATCATTACCATCTTCTGATTTAAAGGGTACGTATGTAATTTTATTGTAGTTTGTATATAATGAATTTAGAAATATTTTTTTTGTATCGAAAGTAATATAATCATTAAAACATTCTTCACAATTGTTTGGCTCTATTAAAATAGTATGAGTTTTGCCATTTAAATTAATTGTTTTTGTTATTTTTTGATTAAATTCTAATTCAAATATTTCTTCTTTATAAATAGTTTTTAGATCGTTTGTTTCATTACCATCCAAAATTATTTTGTCGTCTTTATAAATAGGAGATTTTTTTTCTTCATTAGTATTTTTATCATTTTTATTAACTTCACTTTGCTTATTATTCATTATATTTTTAATATTATTGAATTTACAAAAAAATAAAACCATTAAAATTATTATTGTTAGTAAAACGAGACTAAATTTAATATATTTTTTCTTGTTCATATACTATTTCACCCTAAATAAATATTAACATTTTTAATTATTAGCGTCAAATAAAAATCAACCGTTTAACTCCACCCTTATTTAAAATATTTTTTCTTTGCTTTGATTACGGCTTATAGCACCATTTTGTTTGGGGAACATTAGAATAAATCACCAACCAATTTTTACGATATATATGCGATATTTACTACATAAATGTATTATATAAATAAAACCACTTTATTTAAGGCATTAGAATTATGTAGCAAAAGCATCTAATTCAATATCTTTTTCAATTATATTCTTTAGTCAATTACACTTAATATAATTCGTATGTTACTTTTATTAATTTACACTCCATTATTTTCGAGATTTCTTAAAATTATTTTTTAACATTATTATATAATTGTCTAAAGCTTTAGTTCCTTTAATACCAATTTCTTCAATTGAATTTATTCCAATTATATTTAAACATTCCATTAACTCTTTATTATTTATTAAATTATTTAATAATAATACTTTGTCTAATTGATTTTGATCATTTTTATATTCTACATAATTATATATTGCAAGATAATAACCAATTAAATTCCACAAATCTCTTGATAAATTATGTCTTTCTTTTATATAATCACTCATTTCTTTTTTATATCTATCAAAATTAATTGATTTTTCTATTTCTTCTTTTGAAATAAATCCTATATTTTTAAAAATACATAAAGATAGTACAGATGAATGCATAAAATTTGCACATGATATTAACGAATAAAGAGTATTCTTTAATATATTATTAACATCGTCTTCATATTCACTATCATAAAATTTATCTAAGGCTATTAATTCACAACTATAGGAAATAACTTCTGTTAAGTATTCAGATGAAAAAGATCTTTTATCATCTTCAGGTTGATTATAATAATGCATTATTTCATGTATCAATACGGCTAACAATAAAATATCTTGTCGATTGGTTATTTTAATTAATTTTCTTTTATTTACCTCATCATAATAACTAGCTCCATTTTGATTTCTACTCATTTTCTCATTAATAAAAGTTATAGTTCCATTATTAATTAACTCTTCTACATTTACATTTATATTATTTTGGTTAAAGAAATCAGTAGCATTTTTTAATACTTCTTCAAAAGACATATAAGTATTTAAATCAAAAGATTCAAAAGTGGTATTTCTTTGTTCTATTAACTGTATAAGTCTAAAAATCTTTTCACAATTTTCATAAATAAATTCATTTTCTCTATAAAGTTGTTTTGAACTAACTAAATCATTAATATATTTAATTGCAAATTCATCTGAAACTTTATCAAATTGATCATATTTTGAATCACAAATCTCAGATTTATCAAATACTTTACTTAATTTAAAGGGTATTTCAAGCACATCATCAAAATTAAATATATAATCTAAATTAATATCTATATTATCTTTATTTATTACTGCACTACTATTTTTATATTTATATTCTACTGCACCTTGCTTTTCTTTAGTTGTAGAAATATATTTTACTTCAAATTTATTATCTTTAATTAAAAAATGAACCGAATAATATATTTCATCTTTAATACATTCGGCAATTAATAATAAATCATTATCTAACTTACTTAAAAAATAATTGTATTTAATATTATCCATATTCCTTCCTCCATTATTTTTTTATTTGTGTTGTATTTATATAATCATTTAAATTTAATTTTTTAATATTAGAAGAACACTCATTAAATGTTTTGTTTCCATTATTAAAAATATTTCCAAATGTCCAACAAGCACCATTACCATATTTTTCAACAAATTCATCTAATTTCATACATCCAGCATCGATACTTGATATACAATTTTTAAATGTTTCTTTCATATGTATCACCTTTATAAATCTATTTTTACTTTTACTAATTTAACATCTTTACCAAATTTTTTCCCGTTAGTTTCTTTTATTATTTTAAATCCAACTGACTCAAATACTTTTAAAGTATTATCTCTATCAATTTCAAAACTATCATATAAAGATTTTATCCCATCTTTTTTTGCTTGACTATACAATAATCTTAATGCCTCTTTAGAATAGCTTTCCCTCTATGAATAGATTCAATTATTAATCAACATTCATATCTATCGTCATTTTTATTATAATGATAATTACAATATCCAATAAATTGATTTAATTCATTATCTTTAATGTACGCAAAAAATATATTTTCATTTATTCTTTTATTATAAACTTCTTCCCATCTTGATTCAGGAAAATCTATACATCCTGTATCATAATGATACCCATTATATAAAACATCATAACCAGCATTATAACTCATGGTTTCAGGATCGCTTTGTAATTTTTTTTCATACCAATAATCTTCTAATTTTGGTATATATAAACTTAAATTATACATATTATTACTCCCTTTATTATATAAATTTTGACTATTATAAATAAAATTTTTTTTATCGCGATACTTTACTTTGATAACAACTTATCCTACAGCATGTTTAAGGCACTTAACTATTTACCAAATATACATAAACACTAAAATGACTCTTATTTAATTATTTATTCTATTTCATCCAACATTCTTTGTTTTAAACTATCTATATCAGTAAAAAATAAATTAGTTCCTCTCTTCTTTAATCCAATCATATTTTTAAATAAACTTTTAATTTCATTTTGTAAATCGGTTGGAACAATTAATGGAACACCATCTACAGTATGTACATGATCTATATATTTTTCTAATGTTGGAAATGCATTTTGAAGTAATATTGCAGCATCCGCATCTGCTATTTTCCTAATTATAATTGTATTACAAAAACCATACCGTTCTATCTTCTTATTAATTATTTTCTTATATTTATCTACTTTAGAACTTATTGGTATAAACCATAAAATATCTTTATCTTTAATAGTAAAATAAGTTGGTCTTTTTTTACCTTTCTCATGATTTTGCATTAAACTACATCATCTACAACATCAAAATATTCATCTTTAATATGGTATAAAAATCCTGTTTTTATTTCCATGTACATCATCCCCATATATAAAATATCACAAAACAAAAGAAAACTCCATCATACGATGAAGTTATTCTGCATTTTCAACCAGGATCATTTATTAGTCGCACCACCTGGAAGCGAAAAACATTGTCGCCTGGAATCATTTATTATTCGCACCATCCAGAAGCGAAAAACATTTTCACACTTTTCAGTGCAATATAAATATACTACATTTTTATGAAAATGTCAATTAGTATACATTTATATTATATTCAAAATATATTTTATTATTTATATTAAAATTGCTAAATTATTTGCTTTAGTTTCATCATTGTTCCGTGCTTTAATATACTGTCTAGAATTATCTAATAAATCTAGCTAATACCTTTTCATTACCTTTTTTGAAAGATTCTAGTTCATCAATAGTAGTATAATTTGCTACAACATCTACTAAATTACTTTTAGTTACTATAGCATTCATAGAATCACTCGTTATTGACTCTAAATATAATCTTCTTTGATTATCAGTTAATTCTCTCCAATAAAATTATTTTCAAATTTAAAATAAATCTTTAATTAAATTTATATAGAATTTTATTCTTATTATTGACAATACCTTTAAAATAGGTATACTATTTATATCGAAAATGATTAAAATTTTACTTTCACCTAAGTGTATAATCCTTAAGGATAACTGTATTCACTTATCGATTAGGTACAATAATTTTATAACACATTTTATTAAACTATTATAATTAAGTTTTTTACTTACTTTATTGACTCAACCATAGTGTTGTTTTTATTTTTTTTAAAATGTGCCATAAAATACTATACATTATAACATATTAATTAAATTTTTGGTACTCATTTAAGTCCAAACAAAAAAAGGTATATTCCTATACCTTCCTATTGTTAGTTTTAACTTTTTGTACTACTAAATCTAAAATAGGATTAATTGACGGATTGTTATCACTAAGCTGTTTTAATTTTTCACTAATAGATATTACTTCGTAGCAAACCTTTTTTTGACTAGTTTTATATCTTTTTATACTATCAAAATCAACTCTATCAATAGCACTTTTAATTATTTCTAAATAATATGATTTTTCAATATAGGAACTTGAATTTAAATAGCTATATACAAAAGAAATAAATGAGTCAGTCCCATTGTTAAGTATATTCCAATCAATTGATTCATTATTAAATACAAGCATATTTACACTATATAGATCACTTGAATTAGGTAGCATTGTAAATAAAGGTTCACTTGATGTTCCAATAATCCAATTTGGATCAAACAGCCCATTTTCTATAATATACTTATAAATATTTTTAAATATTTCATCATTATATTCTAATACTTTTCTTTTTTTAGAATCTAAAATTACATACAATAATAATCTTATTAATTCTTCATCTTTTATTATTTCAATATTTTTTACATATCCTTCAATTATCAATACTAATTCATTTATATTTTTTATATTATATTTATTATAAGTACTTTGAATTCTATTTTTGCATTCTTCTATTTTATCTTTTTGTTCTAAATTTTTATAATATATTATATAGTATGATAATTGATATATAGTATTTATATCATTTAACATTGTTTTTAATTCACTCATAAAACCACCTACTTGATTATTAATTATACACAAAAATAAGGTATTTGGAAATGCCTTAGTCTTGCGTAATAATACTTAGAAACACTATTTATTATATTCAATACACTTTTCTTCTAATAATTTAAAATTACAACATCTTTTAGCTATATTTTCATTTAATGTTCTATTTATATATTTATCATACAACTTATTTGATCTACCATATAGTTTATCATCATTACGGTTTAACCAAAATAATTGTTCTTTTAACATTTTAATATATTTTTCTTCTTGTTTTGTAAAGCATTCTTTATCTAAATCTAGTTTAATAATATTTTTATCAGTTACTGGCAACATATTATTAAAATTAATTGCGCCTAAGTTTCCGTTATCTATTTTCATAAAATCTAATGTTGTCTTCATTGTTTTATGTTTTGGTTTAGGACTTGATAATGGTGCAAAGTATTTACAATTATTAACTTCAAATAAAACACCAATAAATGGCCTTAATTCTTTTTTATTTTTATTATATGGTACTTTATTATCAAATTTTCTTAAATAATCACAGTAATTATAATCTAATCTAACTAACACTAAACTGTCCATGATATCACCTTCATGTGTATTATATACTAAAAATAAAAATAAAACTAGAGTATGCTCTCTAGTTTCTTTTTTAAGTTCCTCTTTTGGTGGGAATCACCGCTTTTTTAAGTTCCTGTCAAAGCCGGAATCGCTTCTTTTTTAAGTTCCTCTTATATAGTGGGAATCACTAGCTTTTTTTAATTGAATTGAATTCAATGTACTAATAATATACTCTTTTTTAGTAATTTTGTCAATCCAACCATTATTAGTATATGTAATTAATAGATTATTTATTTCCTTTTTCTTTGATAGCGGCTTGTGCCACTCCGTAAACGGGGATTAGTAAAAGCAATAAATTTGCAATTAACCACGGATTATTAAAAACATAATCTAGTTAAATTATAACAAATTCATTTTTTTAGTCAACTCATATTAAGCCCTATTTAGAGTGCCAATTATTATAATAAATGTATAATAATTGGTAATCTTAAAAGTCCCAACAAAAAAGGTATATTCCTATACCTCCCTTATTAAACACTAATTATATACATACTAGTATTTAAAATTTATTTTAATTTTGGTGAATCTTGCTTTTTTATTGCTTCTGCAATTTCATCATATTTTGCAATATAACTATCTATAAGTATCATAAAATCAGGATTTGTAGTATTAAAATTAATTTTCAATTTGCTACCTATACTATTAAATGCTACCATTCCCGAAAAATATTCAGACATTGATTTTATTGAATAATATTTTGTAACTCCCATTGTATCACTATATAAAAAATTTAATAAATCAGTTAATACTTGTTCATATAAAACTAAACTATGATCACTTGTAATTTCTAAATTAAGATGTTTCTCAAAATTTTTCATTGGAACATAAATATCTAAAACACAATTATTTTGATTGTTAATTTTAGCAAAATTAAATTCTATTTCCCCATTTAATTTATCAGTATCTGATAGAATTTGTGTTATATATTCCATTATTAAATTTGATTTAGATGGTGCCAACATTTGTGCTTCGTTTTTCTTCATGAGAACCTCCCTTATTTCGATATCTATTATACTCTAATTTATTAATTATTTAAATAGATTATTTCTTTATTGTTTGATTTAGCATATTCTATTTCTAATTTTGTACTTTCACCTATATATCCATTTACATTAGTAACATATATTGCATCAGATAAATCTATTTTTTTAAAATGTGCATTTTTAAGATTTTCTATTTGCTCATCTGTTCTAGTATAGTTTTCTTCAGTTGGATATACTGGAGTAATAACACAATTACCTTCAAGCGCTAATTGTTCTGCTACTTTCATCATTTCATTTTTGAATTTTAGACTTCCACATAAAGTTATTACTTTCATAAATTTCACCTACAATTCATATAATTTTATTTCACAGTTTTTTAGTCCACGATTTAAAAGTAATCCATCTTGAATTCCTTCAAAATAACAACTAAATGCTTTTGATACACCACTATGAGCAACTATCAAAACATTTTCATAATCTTTAGTTTTTAATTCGTCTAAAAAATTACAAACTCTTTCAACGAAGTCTTTTATATATTCTGAAGTTCCATATTGAATAGTAGTGTTATAATTCCAATATTCTTCTCGATTTGTTACTTCCAAAGATTGCCCTGATAAACTACCTGGATTTCTTTCTTCTAGTCTATCATCTATTAATATTTCTTTTTCCTGTATATTAATAATTTCAGCTGTATGTTTTGCTCTTATAAGTGGAGAACTTATAATAATATCATAATCAATATTTTTAATTTTTTCTTTTAAATCCCTTGCTTGCTTTATTCCTATTTCTGTTAAATCTTCATTTTGGTTATTATATTGTTTTAAAGCATTATGAGGAACTTGTCCATGTCTTACTAAATAAATTTTCATTTGATTCAACTACTTTCATAATTAATTATACACTAAAAAAAGGTATATTCCTATACCTCCATTATTAGATTTTAAAAGCCTAAATTTTTTAAATTATTTTTAGCTTGTTCTTTCATTAATTTTTTTGTGTTTAGATCTCTTTTATCTTGTTCAACAAACTCTCCAGAAACATATGATGGATATTTATCCACTTGAACTACTTCATCTTGTGAAAATACTTCCCAATTTCCTATACCAAATTCTAAATCATTATTTATATAAAACATTAATTGATTAAAAGAATCTAAATTTGATTTTTTATATGCTTTTCTTTGTTCACTAAAAAGTTCTTCATTTGCTAATATTAAGAATTTTGCGTCACCAGAACTAATAACAACTTTTTCTTTTATCTTTTTTGCAATGATATCAACTAAATTAATATATTCTATATTATTTTCATCTAAATTAATTTCAATATTTTCATATAAATTTTTAAACTTATCCATACATCTCCATCTAGGTAACGAATACATTAATTTCGATAAATCAAATTCTACTAATATTCCTAAATCATCTTTTGATTTGAACATAATAAATAAATCAAAAAAATCTTCTAATGTTAATATATTTTTTTTACTATTAAAATCAATAATTTGAGTCATATAAATATTTTCCCCTTCATGAGAAAACTATTATAGCACAAAAAAAGGTATATTCCTATACCTTCATTATTTTCTCTTTTTAGATTTGACTTTTCTTTTTCTATTCTTTACTACTTTTTCAGGTTCAGCTTTTTTTACTTCTTTTTCTTGTTGTAAAACTTTTAAATACTCTCTATATTGAGCTATCATTATTTCATCTTCTTCAGTTAATACATATGGTTCTTTTGTAACAATATCACTTATATTTTCTCTTAAATTTCCATATCTATGATTTTTTAAAGTTTGATATACTCTTTTTTGTCTTTCGTTTAATGAACTAATACTTTTTCTAACTAAATAATTCAATTTTGAATTAAGTTCTAAGTTATCTGATAATGTAATAGAATAACTACTATCTTTCTTTTCGCCTGGCCATGCATAACCATATTCATCTATATCACTATCATGTAAATCAAAATCTGAACTTATTATATTATTATCTACATCTATTAATGGTGTTTTTTTAGATGGGCAAAATGAAATTCCTTTATAAAAAAAATCTTGCAAATCTCTAAAAACAATACAATTTAATCTATCATACTCATTAAAGTAACCAGTTATTAATGTTTGATCTTCATAAATAATTCCTTCGAAATAAAAATCTTTTTTTACATTAATATATCCATATATTTCGTTATTCTTTGTTATTATAAAACTTCTATTTTTTAATGTTATTATCATTATCTATACCTTCTTTATTTCTTGTTGTTTGGAACTAATTTCTTAACTGGTCCTTGTTCTTCTTTAATTGAATTCATTAATTCAAATGCAATTGGATCATGTTCTAATTTATGTGATGCAGATTCCATTAAACATTCATGACATTTATAATCGAAATATTGACATCTACTTTTTGAGAAAATGGATTTACTTCCTTCAACACATAAATCAAATGATTCCCACATTTGAACAGCTTCTAAAGGAGTAAGTTTTCCTTTGGCATGAATTTCATCTATCTTTTCTTGTGTTATTGAACTATAAAAGTCATTTATTTTTTTCTTAACAATAATATGTTCACATAATCCTTTTAAAGCAATTACTTGACCTCTACTTCCTCTAGTATAAATTGCTAAATCTATAACATCGTCTTCAATATTATCTAGATACATTAAAAAGTAATTTTTATATTCATCATAATTTCTAAACACAAATACTTCATTTTTTTTACTATCTTTAACATACATTGTTCTTTTATCTTCAATATCTATAACAGGAGGATGTTCCACTCTAACGGCATGTGTAATATATAGATATAACCATGTTTTAAAATCCAACTTTGAGGACTTTTTTATTTCTTTTTCTAATCTTTTATTTATTTTTCTTAATTTCTCATCAGATTCTAATAATTTTTGTTCCCATCTATCCATATTTTCTTTGCCAGTTTCACCAGCTATATAATAACCATCTTTTGTTTTAACTCTATCTCCTTTAGATACTCTTTTATATGTTTCTGATTCTCCACCTATCATAATTAATACATCTTTATCTTCTTTTTTATTACTCATAATTAAAAACCTCCTTAATTCGTTATTTATTATACATCAAATAATTATAAATTTAAATATTTAGACAAATAAAAAAGACTAGAATGCAATTAGCATCTTAGTCTTTAATTTATTCTAATTTTGTTTACCGAGATATAAGGGAATCTCTAGCATTTACCTAATTACTTAATTAGTTTTGCTTCCCAGACTTTATAGCGGCTTGTGCAGCAGCAAGTCTAGCAATTGGTACTCTAAATGGTGAGCAAGATACATAAGTAAGTCCTGCGTTATGACAGAATTCTACACTTGATGGATCTCCACCATGTTCACCACAAATACCTAATTTAATATTAGGTCTAACAGATTTACCTTTTTCAGCTGCCATTTTAACTAATTGTCCAACACCATTTTGATCAATTCTAGCAAATGGATCTTGCTCATAAATCTTTCTTTCATAATATGCACTTAAAAATTTACCAGCATCATCTCTTGAGAAACCAAAAGTCATTTGAGTTAAGTCATTTGTTCCAAATGAGAAGAATTCTGCTTCTTTAGCTATTTCATCAGCAGTTAATGCTGCTCTTGGAATTTCAATCATGGTACCAATATGATATTCCATGTCAGAATTTTTTTCAGATTTTACAAGTTCAGCTGTTTCAACTACTACATCTTTAACAAATTTTAATTCTTTAACTTCTCCAACTAAAGGAATCATAATTTCTGGAACGATATCATATCCATCTTCTTCTTTTACTTCAATAGCAGCTTCCATTAAAGCTCTAGTTTGCATTTTAGCAATTTCTGGATAAGTAACTGCAAGTCTACAACCTCTATGTCCCATCATTGGATTAAATTCATGTAATTCAGCACATTTAGCTTTTAAATGTTCAGGAGTAACATTCATATCTTTAGCAAGTGCAATAATATCCTCTTCTTCTTTTGGTAAGAATTCATGTAGAGGCGGATCTAAATAACGAACAGTCATTGGTAATCCTTTTAATTCTTTATACATTGATTTAAAATCACCTTTTTGGAAAGGAATTAATGCTTCTAAAGCTTTTTCTCTTTCTTCAACTGTTTCAGCTAAAATCATTTTTCTGATTGCTGGAATTCTTTCTTCTTCAAAGAACATATGCTCAGTTCTACATAATCCAATTCCTTCTGCACCTAATTCAATTGCTTTTTTAGTATCAGTTGGATTATCAGCATTTGTTCTAACACCTAAAGTTCTATATTTATCAGCCCATTTCATAACACGTTCAAATTCACCAGCAATTGTAGCATCTACTGTTGGAATAATACCATCATATATATTTCCAGTAGTACCATCGATAGATATAGAATCTCCTTCATGGAAAACTTTACCAGCTAATGTAAATTGTTTATTAGCTTCATCCATAACAATTTCACCACATCCAGATACACAGCAAGTACCCATTCCACGGGCAACTACTGCAGCATGAGAAGTCATACCACCACGAACTGTTAAAATACCTTGTGCAACTTTCATACCAGTAATATCTTCAGGACTTGTTTCAAGTCTTACTAGCACAACTTTTTCTTTCTTTGCTGCCCAAATTTCAGCATCTTCAGCAGTAAATACTATTTTACCACAAGCAGCACCAGGAGATGCTCCTAATCCTTTACCGATTGGTTTTGCTTCTTTTAAAGCTTTTGCATCAAATTGTGGATGTAACAATGTATCTAAATTTCTTGGATCAATCATTGCTACAGCTTCTTCTTCACTACGCATACCTTCATCAACTAAATCACATGCAATTTTTAAAGCAGCTTGTGCAGTACGTTTACCATTTCTAGTTTGTAACATATATAATTTACCATGTTCTACAGTAAATTCCATATCTTGCATGTCTCTATAATGATTTTCTAGAGTTTCACAAACATTTTTAAATTGTTCAAATGCTTCTGGGAATTTTTCTTCCATTTCAGCAATTTTCATTGGTGTACGAACTCCTGCAACAACATCTTCACCTTGAGCATTTGTTAAAAATTCACCAAATAATCCTTTTTCTCCAGTAGCTGGGTCACGAGTAAATGCAACACCTGTACCACAGTCATCACCCATATTACCAAATGCCATAGATTGAACATTAACTGCAGTTCCCCAAGAATAAGGAATATCATTATCTCTTCTATAAACATTAGCACGAGGATTATCCCATGATCTAAATACAGCTTTAATAGCTCCCATTAATTGTTCTTTTGGATCACTTGGGAAATCAGTTCCAATTTTAGCTTTATATTCAGCTTTAAATTCTCTAGCTAATTCTTTTAAATCTTCAGCTGTTAATTCAACATCTTGTTTAACGCCTTTTTCTTCTTTCATTTTATCGATTAATTCTTCAAAGTATTTTTTACCAACTTCCATAACAACGTCAGAATACATTTGAATAAATCTTCTATAACAATCCCATGCCCATCTAGGATTATTAGATTTTTGGGCAAGTACTTCAACAACTTCTTCATTTAATCCTAAATTTAAAATTGTATCCATCATACCAGGCATACTTGCTCTAGCTCCAGATCTTACTGATACAAGTAATGGATTTTCTTTATCTCCAAACTTTTTACCAGTAATACTTTCCATTTTAATGATATACTCATTAATTTGAGCTTGTATTTCTTTACTTATTTCTTTACCATCTTCATAATACTTTGTACAAGCCTCTGTAGTAATAGTAAATCCTTGAGGCACAGGAAGTCCAATATTAGTCATTTCAGCTAAATTTGCACCCTTACCACCAAGCAAATTTCTCATTTCAGCATTTCCTTCGCTGAATAAATATACATATTTTTGCATACTATCTTCCTTTCTAACTCTGCTCTATTAGTATAGCAAATGATTTAGATAAACCTCAACAAAATCACAGCAATTTTACATATTTTTACAAAAAAAAAACTTACCTTGAAGTAAGTTTTTGATTTACGAAATCCTTTAAAGTATCAAATTTAGCATTTTTATATTCTCCAATGCTTTCATTATTCTCTAATTTTTGCTTAATATTATTATATTTTTTCTCCTCTTCAGTATAAGCAAAATATACTAAATGTATTGAAGGAATTAATACTTTTATTAATTTTGAATTAATCCTGTTTTTATTAAGTTTATTCAATAATTCATTAAAAATTATTTTAAAATTATTTAACGTTTCTTTATAATATAAATCTAAGTCTTCTAATTCAAATTTAAAATTTTCTAATTTATTATTTATATCTACTAATACAATTTTTTTTAAAAATTCTTCATAATGTCTACTTGTTTTATAACAGCCATTATCTTTTAACTTTTCATTTGTCTTTTCAATAATTATCGAATATACAAGATTCAATTGATCATTTAAATAAGTTTCTGTAAGAATTTTTTCGACGCTTTCTTTATCCTGAATGGAAGAAGTTATTTTATAAGCGAAATAATGAAAAGCCGCATCTTTATCATCCATAATTATTTCATCAAATATCTTGTTTTGTTCATAATAAAAAATAGTGTATAAATCTTTATCTTTTTCTTTATTAAAACACATACAAATTGCATTTTCTTTTTTTCGACCTATACTAAATTTTTTTAAAGGTAACCCACTTTCATATAAAGAAGCTTCTAATTTAATATATAATCTTCTTTCATTATTTTGTTTTATAGATACCACCTAGATTCTATTTTAATATTTTTTAACATCTAATATAAAATTATCTTTTTCGAATTCTAATTTTTTTTGCTTTTTTCTCGATATCATTTTCTAAACTAATATTTTCTTGAGAAGATAATATTTGATAATATGTATCTATAATTAAATTAGATATATTATCTATTTCTTCTGAATGCAACGTTACTCTTTTTGCAAATTCTTTAGCCACTTGTTCTATATTATCATATTCTTTTATATTATGCTTTTGACTTCTTTCAAAATCAAATATTTCCCAATAAATTAAACCTTCTTTAATAACAAGATTCATACAAGTTGATTGTTCTCTTTCTTTTCCAAAACTGAACATGTAACGTTTAATTCCATTTTCAGCTAACTTTTCTTCAAAATTTCTATAGATTAAATTTATATATTCAGAATTTTCTTGTAATGAAAGTATGTTATAAAAAGTATCTATAATTAAATTAGATATATTATCTATTTCTTCTGAATGCAACGTTATTCTAGGTGCAAAGTTTTTTGCCATTCGTTCTATATTATTATATATTTTTTTATTATGTTTTTGACTTCTTTCAAAATCAAATACTTCCCAATAATTCAAATTTCCTTTATTAATAGGAATAATACATGCTGTTTGTTCTCTTTCTTTTCCAAAACTGAACATATAACGTTTAACACCATATCTAACCAATATTTCAGTTAACGTTTTAAAATATAAATCCATAAAATTTTCTTCCATATAATCATCTCCTAAATTTAAATTATGATATATCATTATTTAAGAAAAGTCAATTTTTTATTATTAGTTGATGTAGTAAACTAGATGTGGGAATAATTATTAAAACATAAAAAAAGAGAAAAC
>JAEDGC010000055.1 GCA_016297695.1 Bacilli bacterium | reverse complement strand
TTTTAGATATAAAAAAATAGTCTCTAATTAGAGACTATTTTATATAAACTATTTAATTACCTTATGTCCTTTGATGTAACTTGTATGAATATGTCCTTTTTTATCTTTAGCTTTTACTATAACTTTATAAGTTCTAAAAAATTTATGTTCTTTTTCAATTGTATCACTACCATGTATTTTCTTCGCAACACTTTTAACAAGTTTTTTTGTATCCTTGCAACCTTTATTACTTCTAAAAATTACTGTATAACTATCACGTTTTTTATTAATTATAGTTTTATAACTTGTAATATTAAAACATTCTTCTAAAACCATTTTATTTTCTTGTATTTCAATTTTATCTAGTGTAACAAAAGTTCTTCCTTTAGTTCCTTGAATTACTTTTGCTTCAGCTACTCCTACACTACCTAAAAACATTAAACCTACTAAGCCTACCATAGTAATTTTCTTAATTAACTTTTTCATAAAACAACACTCTCCCTTTAAATTTATATTTTATATTTAAATTATAGCATTTATATTATATAAAGTCAAGCTATAATTTAAAATTACTGAGAGAATTTTTATTCTCTCTATGATTCTATAAACATTACCATATCTAAAATATCATTAAAATTTTGATTACCTAAAAATCTTAATAAGTCTCTATCCTCTTTTAATTGCTCCTCTAATCTACCATAAAATCCTTGACTAAATGCTAAATCATGCACCCATCCTATTACTTTTAATTCTCCCTTTGTATATCCATTCTCTATACTATATACCATAATACCAACTCCCTTTTATTTATTATTTATCTTTATACCTATATTATATATTAGTTATTATATATTGTCAATAGGTATTTTTAAATTTTAGAAATATTTTTTAAATTTTTATTTCTAACAACTGAGGACTATTTTAGTCCTCTTATAAATCATATAAACCTTCTTTTTCTTGTCTCTTTAAAATTAAAGTTTCATAGTCAATTTTATTACTTATATCGTAGCTTGTCATTTTAGGTACATATGTTGGAGTTAACCAGTTGATTATTTTTAAGTTTTCATTACTTATATTGCCTATCTTGTTACTATAGAATATTTGTAGTGCATTGAAAAAATGTTTTTCAGCTTCTTTTTTATCCTTCTTTTGAGTAAATCTTAATTGTCTAGCTAAATCTTTATTAAGTTTATTTATGTCTGTATACTCTTTAAAGTATATCTTTTGTAGTTTTACTTCTTTGTTGTTAAAACTTATAGTTCCTTTTTCTTTATTTATTTTTATTTTCATATTTTAAACCTCCTATATATCTTTATACTTATATTATATATACATCTTAATTTAAAGTCAAGTATAAATTTTATTTTTAGGTAAGATTTTTTTTAATCTTACCTAACTACTGAGGACTATTTTTAGTCCTCCTTTAAATCTTTATCAAGTATTTTTTCTATATTATCATATTCTGTATATGGTATTCTAATTAATTTCCATCCATGTTTTTTAGCATATTCATTTTTAAGTCTATCATTTTCTTGTATTATTTTAAATTGTTCTTCAGCTTTTTTATAATCTTTATTGCTACTATAATCAACTATTCTAAAATGTTGTTCTCCATCGTATTCTATCCATATTTTCATATTTTCAATTATAAAGTCAGGTCTTAACATTTTATTTTTACTACTTTTTAAATCTTTAAAATATCTTTTATCATGTATATATTTAATATTTCTATTATCTAAATATTTAGCTATTCTTTTTTCTCCCTTACTAGCATTGCATTTAGGACAACCTTGACCGTTTAATAAATTATTGGGTCTCATTTCAAATTCATTATTATCAATTTTACATCTACATTTAATTTTAGTTTTATTTCCTTTATATTCTCCAAGTATTTCTATATTTTCATTTATTTTTTTCATTTCTTGTATAAATTCTTCATGTGTTTTTCTATAAACTTTTCCACATTTAGGACAACCATGTCCATTTAATAAATCATTAGGCTTTATTTCAAATTCATTATTATCTATTTTACATTTACATTTTATTTTTATATTATTTTTTTTATAAGTTCCAAGTATTTCTATATTTTCAGCATTTTCATTTTTTATATAAAATTCTTCCATAAATTCTTCATGTGTTTTAGTTTGTTTTTCTATTCTTCTTTTTTCCCCACATTTAGGACAACCATGATTATTTAATAAATCACTAGGAGTTATTTCAAATTCATTATTATCTATTTTACATTTACATTTTATTTTAGTTTTGCTATTTATATATTCTCCAAGTATCTCAATATTAGGATTTTTTTCTTTTATTTCCAGTATAAATTCTTCATGTGTTTTTCTATAAACTTTTCCACATTTAGGACAACCATGATTATTTAATAAATCACTAGGAGTTATTTCAAATTCATTATTATCTATTTTACATTTACATTTTATTTTTATCTTACTACCTTCATATTTTCCAAGTATTTCTATGTTTTCAGCGTTTTTATTTTTTTTATAAAATTTCTCCATAAATTCTTCATGTGTTAATTTTCTAGGCACAATATATTCCCCCTTTATTATATTATACACATATTAATATTAAATGTAAATTTAATTTTTATAACTGAAGACTTTTAGTCTTCTATAAAACTTCCGTATCGACTTTCATATTCTCTCAAACTTAAAACATTAAAGTCTACTTCATTATTATCAATTATATCTATTTCTACAATGTATTTTTTTCTATTAATATTTATCTTTGTATCACATTGGTATTTTATATTGTCTAATACTTTTTTCAAATTTTGTTGATTAACTGTATCTAATTTTTTATCATATATCCCCATGTCATACCCTTCATTAAAAACTTTTTCTATTATTATTTCTCTATTTGTTTTTTTCATTTTACCATCTCCCTATTTATTTATTATACTTATATTATATTATACTACTTTTTAAATGTCAAGTATAAATTTAATTTTGTAACTATTTGTAACTAATTTGTAACTGATATTAAGATAAAAAACATAATACATAATAATTCCTTCATGTATCTATATCCTCCATATCTTTATTATTTAATTATATTATATATCTATATTATTATATTGTCAAGCATAAATTTTGAATTTTATATATAAATTTAATTTTATGTAAAAAAGTAATATCAATAAAGTATTTAATTTTAGGTAAATATTATTCTAAAATATAGTCTTGTGAGCCATTTAAATGGATTTTAAGATTATTATAAATACTAAGTAGAGTAATTAATCATTGAAATATAAACTTATATTTCTATTTAATTTTTATCAAAATAAAAACATACCAGCTAAAATAGTTGGTATGCCATACACATATTAAAATCTTTATCTTTATATTGTTCTGAAAAATCTATAACTACAAAATCACCGTTTAAATTTGAGTGTAAATACCATTTAGTTCCTGTTAAACTACTTAACCATGATTTTTTTCCTTTATTTTCACCTTCTAATACTTCAAATACAACTTCATTATTATTATATTTAACACCAGTTCTACATGCTATATTTTTAGTTAATTCAATAAATCTCTTATTTTCCATGTTCAACAATTCATTAGCTTTATCTAAATTTACATATCCATTTAAAACAAGTTTACTTTTACCTTTCATTAAATTTAATTGACCTTCTTTTTTAGTTATTTTTTTCATAAATACATACCTCCTAAATATTTTTATTTTTTTTATTTATCTTTATACTTAAAGTATATCATATGTAATTATCTAATGTCAATAATTATTTTAATTCTTATGAAAATTATTTTTAGTTTTAATTTCTGAGGACTTATTTTAAGTCCTCTTTTAGTTCTTCTATGTATTCGTGATATCTCTTTATGTCCTTTTTAAATTCTTCTATTTTATAATATTTTAGTTTAATATCTGTTATACAGTCAATTATTTCCTCTTCTGTTGCTTGTGTATCTGTTATTAATGATTTTAACTCTTGTTTTGATTTTTCTAATTTTAGTTTTCTCTTATAGATTTTATTTACATAATAATTTATTTTACCTTCAGCCCATCTTATTTCTTCTTTTATTTCCTCTTCTCTAATTATTCCATATTTATTCATTTAATCAACTCCCTATAATTTATTTATCTTTATATCTATATAATATCATCATATATATTTAATGTCAATAATTATTTTAATCTTTGTAAAAATTATTTTTAGTTTTACTGTTTTATATGTATCTGTAAGCTATTTAAATTAATTCTAAGATGTTTTATTTATTTCATAGAGTGATTAATCATTGAAATATAAACTCATATTTCTATTTAATTTTTGTTAAAAATTTAACAATTAACTGCATAAAAAAGGACTCTAAAAGTCCTTATAGCATATTGTATTCACCATTAACCTAAAGTTAAAACATTGATTAATGAATTTATAGCCTTTATATTTCCTCCAGCTTTATTGCATATGTTTTTAAATTCTGAGTATTGCATATTGTTTTCTATCCATAGAGTAGCTAATTGTAAATCTAAATAAGTAGCTCCAGTTTTCTCAAATACATCATTTAATTTATTATTCATATTAACAACCTCCAAATATTTATTTTATATTTATATTATAGTTTAATTTTTATATATTGTCAATAGTTATTTTAATTTTTATGAAAAATCTTAAGGAAAGTTAAACCTAAAATTAAGTTTAACTTTCAAGGTTTTTACCAGTAAATTCTTTTAATCTCTAAACCAAAGTTGTTCTGACCTTTTGAGTTCTTATAACTTCTTACTTTTGCTCTAAATTTTATCGTTTGCCCTTCTGAAAAACCATGTTGAAATAAGTCTTTGGTTACTTTGCTTATTAAGTCACTCCATACATGCTTACAAATATATTTACCATCTAATTTTATATCATTCATCAATAGGACTGTTCTACAACCTCTTTTTTCAGTATGATTTATTTTCCCTTCAAAATCTAGTATTTGATTTTGAAAATCAAATAGTCTCTCTCTATATTCGAATTTTCTCCCTTGATTATCTTTTATAAACATATAAACCCCTCCATAAACTCATATTTTTATTTAATTCTTACCTAAATTATATCAGCTTATTTATATAAACTCAATAATAAATTTAACTTTATATAAAATTTTTAAGTTGGGAAATACTAGCATGTATAAGCTAGTATTTCAACGTTATATGCACGTTTTTCAAGTTCAGCTTTTACTTTTTCAGCTTGTTTTTTAAATTTTCTTTTTGTTAATTCATAGAATTGCCAAAATTCCATATCTCCAGCTTTCAATTCATAGCTAGATAGAACTATACATTGTTCTTCATATTCTATTTGTAGGTCAGCATAAAGTTCTCCCATCTCTTCATTAATATATATTGCTACTCTTATATTGTCATTCTCTTCAGTTCTTCTTATTTCCTTCATAGCCTTTGCTAAAGTATTATAATTTACTTTTTTCATTTTAATTCCTCCCTTTTTATACTTAAATTATATCATAGCTTTTATTTTCTTGTCAATAGTTTTTGAAAAATCTTTTTAATTTTTAGCAATGTATGGAGAAGGGAAAATTCCCTTCTAAACTATTGCTATTCCATCATTAAGAATTATAGTTATTGCTTCTTGTTTCATATCTGTTTTTAATTTTTCAGCTAAATATTTTAATAACTGCATATCAAAAGGATTACCATTTGATTCAAAAGTCACTATTGTATTTTCCTCAACTACTACACCTTCTACATCTGAGTACCAACTTCCTCTACTATCAAATTTATTTATAGTTTTTCCAAAATCTTTTATAGTATTTTCAACGTCTTCAACGTATTTTTTATTGTCAATTATTGTATTAACTTCTATAGTTGTAGGAACTAAAATTCCTACTGTATTTTTCATATTTAAATTTAATTCTTCAGATTCTTCTATATTGCTATATATTTTCCCGTTTAAAGCAGTTGCTCCACCATATTCAATTGCTCCAGCTTCTAAACTTTTAACTTCAACTCTATTTGCTAGATAAAATACGTTCTCTCCAAACAATTTTTTAACATTATATTTCATATAAAATACCTCCTAAAAATTTTTATTTATTTATTATACTTATATTATATACCAGCTTATTATATAAAGTCAATAATAAATTTAATTTTATGAAATTTTTTTTAGTTTTCAGATAGGGAAAACTAATTTTAAAATTAGTTTTCCAACTGAGGATATAAAATATATCCTCTATAATTCATATTGTTTACTTACAAACTCAAGTTGTTGTTTTAATTCTTCCTTTTTCTTATCTATATTTATTTTACATTTTTTAATAACCTCTTTTATATCATATTCTTCAGCAACACTATATAATGAATTATCTTTTTTTAGATTTTCTAGTTTTTTCTCTTGTCTCTCTATTCTTCTTTTATTTCTCTCTATTTGTTCACTACATAAACTAGCATACTCTAAAGCTATTTTTATAGATTCTAAATTCCAATTTTTTTCCATATTATTAAATTCCCCTCTCTTTTATTTATTTATTATACTTATATTATATACCAGCTTATTATATATTGTCAATAGTTATTTTAATTTTTATGAAAATTTTTTTTAGTTTTCAGATAGGGAAAGCTAATTTTAAAATTAACTTTCCAACTGTAGAGGGATATATATTATCCCTCTATTAAAATTGTTCCTTCAGATTTTATTTTAGTACTTCCATAAGTGCTTCTTATACTGTTCATTGATTTTCCTTTATACCCTCTTGTTTTTCTAAAGTTTTTCCCTTGAGGACTTATAAACCAGCATTTTTTACTTTTTGACCATTGAGCGTTGAATTCACTTTTAAGATATTCTTTATATTTGTATGTATTTCCTCTTAACCATAACCAAGTTCCAGTTATTTCTATTTCTATTCCTTCCAATACTATTAATTTATCTATTATATTTCTAAAATTCTTACTATTCATATATTGTGATTTTATAAAATCCTCTTCTTTTTTAGTTTTAGCTTTTTTAGTTTCATTTATTTTAGCTTGTTCCATAGCTTGTTCGTATTCATTATTTATTTGTTTAAAAACCTCTTCATTACCTCCACGGTCGGGATGGTATTTCATAGCTAATTTTCTATATTGTTTTTTTACTGCTTCCATAGAACTTAAATCTTTAAAATATTTCATAAGTAAAAACCTCCTAAAAATTTTTAATTTTTTATTATACTTAAATTATATACTAGCAATTATATATTGTCAATAGTTTTTTTAAAAAACTTTTTAATTTTTAAATTTGATTTTTATTAAGTTGTTTATGATTATATTGTATTTGATTTTAGTTTTTATTGTCAATAGTTTTTTTAATTTTTATGAAAAGTTTTTATTGTCAAATTTTTACATGAATCGACATAAGTATATACTTTATACAGCATTCTACAGCATTCGACATAAGTATATATGTAACATATACATATATCGACATTTTATTTTAATTTTTGACAAACTTATACAAGATTCGACATCACTATACACTTATATCCTCCATATTTCGACAAGTTTTTATCTTGTCTGTAAGAAAACTTGACAAAAGTATTTAACTTTCATCAAGTTTCGACAAAATATTATAATTAATGATATAATTCACATTCAATATCTTTGATTTTTTCTAATAATTCTATTTGTTTCCATAAGTTTTGACATAATTTTTCACCATTTAGACTTTTTTCGACATCTTCTAAATTTTTTAATCTTATCTTATAAACATACAATAATTGTTTTAATTCTTCTTTTTTCATTTTAATTCCTCCTAATTTTACATTTAATTTTAAATTTCGACAAGTTTTTCGCCTGTCGGTTAGGAAACTTGAGGAAAATTTTCAACTTTCCCCAAGCTTCGACAATTTTCTATTTTCTAAATCTAAATTCGACAATGTTTTTATCTTTCATAAAATGTTTTTCACCATGATGTGCCAAGTTTATACATGAATTTGCAACTTCATCTGTATTTCGACAATATCTGCTAAAAGGAGTAATTCGACATTTATTTTCATAATCTATAAATATATTACCGATTCGACTAATTCCTTCATATTGTACCAACATAGTTTTATTTTTTTCGTCAATTCTCACCATATTTATTTTTAATTCTTCAAATTTTCTAATTCTTTTTTCTCTTTCGACAAATCTAATTAATTTTTCCATATTTTCCACTAAATTTTTTCTTAATTCTTTTTTATTCATACCAATTCCCCCTAATTTTTTTAAATTTCGACAAGTTTTGACTTGCTGTGTTAGGAAAACCGACAAAAGATTTTAACTTTTGTCAGCTTTCGACAAGTTATTCTCCTAGGTCAATTCTAAATGTGTCGATTAATGTACTTTGAAATAATGGAATTCCAAATTTATTCTCTAAATCGTATTTTTCGACATACCATTTACCCTTTGCTCCAAATTCTTTACATCTTTCGACAAATTCTTCATCGTTTTTACAAATTGTTGCTAAACTTTCTATTTCTCGACAAGAAACTCCATTAATTTCATATTCTTCATACATTTTATATTCAAACATTACAAATTCCTCCTAATTTTACATTTAATTTTAATTTTCGACAAAGTTTTTAACTTTGCAGATAGAAAACTTGACAAAAGATTTTAACTTTTGCCAAGTTTCGACAATTAACATATGCAATTTACAAAATCTAAAATAATATTACAAGTTTCGACTTCATTTTCAGTTAAATATAACTCAAAGTGTCTTAATTCTCCAATTCCTGACACTTCATAAGCAAAATCGACACTAAATTCAGCTTTCTCCAATTGTTCGACAAATAATTCAGCCTTTCTTTTATTTAATTCGACATTATACCATTTTCTCATATTAAATTCCTCCTAATTTTTAAAATTTCGACAAGTTTTGACTTGCCGTGTTGGAAAAGTCGGAAGAATATTTCAAATTCTTCCAACTTTCGACATTATCTAGTATGCCATTGTAGAAAATCATACAATTTTTCCAAACTTAAGACAGCTTTTGACAAGATTCTTCCGTCTCTCTTATGAACTTCTACCCAGTAAGTCTTTTTTCGACTTAATAAGTCAGTTTCTTCATCAATTCGACATTTTTCGTTGTAGCAATTGAAGGATTCGTGGATTTTGTGTCTAAATCCCTTTTTTTCGACAGTTGGCATTAACCAAAAGTTACTCATATCGACAATTTTTTCTACTGTATCCCAATTTTCATTAAACATATTACAAATTCCCCCTAATTTAACAATTTTTCGACAAGTTTTTCGCTTGTCGGTTAGAAAACTTGAAAAAGTTTTTCAAACTTCTCCAAGCTTCGACATTTTATTTTAATTTTCTGTAAATTCAATATAATTTTCGACAAATTCTATATTGCTCATTCTCAACATTCGACATAATCCACTATAGTCTTCATCTAAATTACATTGAATTGTCATTTCATGTTTAGTTTTGTCGATTGTAAACATAGTTTTTGTCGATTCAAGTAAAACTTTTAATCCTTTAAATTCTCTTTTTCTAAAATTACAACCTTTTACAACAATTTCAGACATTTTTTTCATATTCAATTCCCCCTAATTTTTAAATATTCGACAAGTTTTTACCTTGTCTGTTAGAAAACTTGAGGAAATATTTTGAATTTCCCCAAGTTTCGACATTATTCAACTTCTTTTCCGAATAGTTGTTTTATCTTTTTAGCAAATTTCTTGTCAGATGTTACATCATAAAATCTAAAATTGTCGAAGAATGTAAATTCCTTGATGGCTTCTAAGTGACTATTAATAGCTTGAGTAGTACTATTAGTGTAATATCCACAATTATCGACAATTACTTTGTTTTCTAGAGTGTCAATTA